>NZ_CAWMEB010000322.1:0-953 GCF_963866145.1 Xenorhabdus sp. NBAII XenSa04 | reverse complement strand
CCTATGCCTGTTGATACGCTGGTGGCTCTGTATCTGGATCGCAGTCTGGAAATGGTCATCAGCATACTGGCGGTGCTGAAAGCCGGCGGGGCTTATGTCCCGATATCTCCGCAATATCCGCCTGAGCGCATCCGGTTTATTTTGCAAGATACAGCATCACCTTGTGTTGTGACCCAAAAACACTATCTGGCAACACTGGGGGAATATACCCAGACACAGGCTCAGTCGCCGGCGTTGATAGCGGCGGATGATCAGGCCGTGCCAGAAAATCCGCCGACAGAAAATCCGGCGCCTGTGAATACAGCGACGGATCTGGCTTATGTCATCTATACGTCGGGCACGACCGGGCAGCCAAAAGGCGTATTGCAGACACATCATAATGTGGTGCGTTTATTTGCGGCCACTCAGGGAGATTATCAGTTTGACCAACATGATACCTGGGTGCTCTATCATGCTTATACCTTTGATTTCAGTGTCTGGGAATTATGGGGCGCATTACTGTATGGCGGGCGTCTGATTATTCCAACAACAGAGCACACGAAAGATTTCAGCAGATTCAGCCGCCTCTGTTCTGATCAGAAAGTTACCGTATTAAATCAGACGCCGGGGGCATTTTATGCCTTTATTGACGCATCCTTGACCAGGGAGGCTGAATTTCCCCATCTTCGCTACGTGATTTTCGGCGGAGATAAACTGAACCCGGTTCAATTAAAACCCTGGTGGAACCGTTACGGCGATCACTCTCCGGCCCTGATTAATATGTATGGGATCACTGAAACAACCGTACATGTTACTTTCAGGAAATTAACCCAGGACGACGCGATAACCGCATCCAATATTGGCCGGCCGTTAAATGACATGTATGCCTATGTGTTGAATCAGGCCGGGCAGCCTGTGCCTATTGGTGCTCCCGGAGAGTTATACATCGGCGGAGCCGGGCTGGCGCGGGGGTA
>NZ_CAWMEB010000321.1:0-203 GCF_963866145.1 Xenorhabdus sp. NBAII XenSa04 | reverse complement strand
AAATAATCCGGCTGTAGCAAGGTTTTTTCCGGGATCAACAGGATACGCGCCCCATGCACCAGGCCCGCCCAGATCTCCCAGGTGGCAGCATCAAATGAAACATTGGCGCAGTGGGCGATACAGTCATCCGGCCCGATATCGGCAAAGCCATTATTGACAATCAGACGGAGCACATTGCGGTGCTCGACCATCACCCCTTTAGG
>NZ_CAWMEB010000320.1:0-772 GCF_963866145.1 Xenorhabdus sp. NBAII XenSa04 | reverse complement strand
ATTCGTCAAGGGCAAGGCAGTTATTTTCTGTTTTGCCAGAATGGTCGCGCGCCAGAGATCGCATGTTGTCAAGCATCCACAAGGGGAAGCCAATGAGTCGATTGATTAAAGAATTAAAGTTTTTTGCCCGACAAGGCGGCGGTAGTCATAAAACCTGTCATGATCGCATTCAGATCACCGGGCGTTTGGGTGCGTTGTTATTGAGCCTGAATATTCAGGTGAAAAGTCTCGGTCATTTGAAGACCAAGCATGTAGAACAGTATGTTGATGCCCGCTTATCTCAGGGCATTGCTAAGCGAACGGTGCAAAATGAAATGGCTGCGCTGCGTAATATCTTTCGCATGGCAGGCCGAGAAAAACTGGAGACCGCGCCGCGTTTGAGTAATCAGGCATTGGGATTAAGCGGCACCAGCCGCGCCGGAACGAAACAAGCGATCCCTGATGCCACGTTTCAGGTTGTTTATCAGAAAGCACTAGAACGTGATGTCGGATTTGCCGTTACACTGAAACTCGCCCGATTGCTGGGGTTACGTTCTCAGGAAGCGGTACAATGCAGTGCATCATTGAAAAGCTGGCGTAAACAGTTAGAGCAACCAGAGCCGAAACTGCATGTTGTTTTCGGTACAAAAGGCGGCCGGCCAAGGCAAACCCACGTATTGGATGTTGCAGCAGTAAAAGAGACTGTTGAGCAAGCCATTGTTGTTGCAGAACAACGCGGCGGTAGATTGATTGATAAGCCCGACCTCAGACAGGCCATGAACTACTGGCGAAC
>NZ_CAWMEB010000319.1:0-477 GCF_963866145.1 Xenorhabdus sp. NBAII XenSa04 | reverse complement strand
CAGCCCGATGGGGTCTTAGGGCAGGTTCCGGTGCGGTTATACTTTTTTAAGCGATTTTTTCCTTTCTTATCAGCTTATTAAAGAACCGTTTTTACCTGTTTAGCCCATTCCCGCGAACCTAAAATGCCGAAGTGCACTTTTGGCCTGTTTTGCTATGCCACCGCCGCAAGCCGTTGTGCAGTATAGCGATCATTTTGGCTTGTGATGGATTGAATAACCTGATTTTGTGAGGCTTTTCACTTTCGGCAACGGGCGAACGTCGCCCAACTCGTTTGGGCGGCGGGCGCTCGTTCTGCGGGTGCGGGTGGCACAGAACCCGCCAGCGGCGCATTGCGACGCTATCAAGCACTGATGCGCAGGATCTGGCTCGGTTTTACCGATGATGCTTTGCTCAAGGGAAGCCCCCTCTGGGGGCTGCACGGGGCGGAGATGGCGAGCACGGTAACGAGCGAGGAGCGCAGCGACTGCGAGCCGGGC
>NZ_CAWMEB010000318.1:0-353 GCF_963866145.1 Xenorhabdus sp. NBAII XenSa04 | reverse complement strand
TCAGATAAGTGTCTGAACAACTCATTATCCGAAAGCTTGCTTTCCGCAACCGAATTTTCCGCAACCCAATAGGCTACCAGCGTTTTATTACCCTCATGTTCGCGATCAATCACCACCGCCTGCTTGACCTGCGGATGTGCAGCCAGTGCGCTTTCAATTTCCCCCAATTCAATACGATAACCACGAATTTTCACCTGAAAATCATTGCGCCCCAGATAGTCCAGATTGCCATCCGATAACCAACGCACCAAATCGCCGGTTTTATACAGACGGGTGTAGCCGAGCGACTTGTCCTTATCCGTAGCAAACGGATTTGCCACAAACCGCCCGGCGGTCAGTTCAGGCCGGTTTAA
>NZ_CAWMEB010000317.1:0-1022 GCF_963866145.1 Xenorhabdus sp. NBAII XenSa04 | reverse complement strand
TAAACAAAACTGGATTCATATCCCGCGCCATAACGGCGTAAATCCCGCCGTCCCAGTCCATCAACCAGTGCGACTAAAACCACCATCACAAATAACGGAACGGATAGCATCAGGATCGCCAGCCGGATCAGCGTCACCATCGTGATAAACACCGCAGCCAGACAATATTCCTGCAAATAACCCGATACCCCCTGTAATACCGCATTGAATTCACGCAGAAAATCATTGCGGTTGTTGAGCTGATATTGGTGTTGCCCCTGTATCCAGGGCATAAAACCACTGTCCACAAACAGCCATTGATACGCCTGTGCCAGTCCGTCAGAGACCGTTTGTGCGGGATTTGACAACAACAGACTCCGGGTAAGCTCCGTGGATAAAAATTGCAGCTCCGTTTTCATCATCATCTGACTGTGAGCGGCACCCTGTTCCGGCCAGAAAAAGGTCATCCCGACATATTCCAGTAACAGACTGAATAGCCACGACATGACAACAAATCCAATCAGTTGCCACGGCCATTCCCATAATACACGATACAGCAGGCCATGCTTGCGTGGGGGTTGTGAAGCCGGGCGGGATTGATTTTCTGACTGAGCCATAACGTGAAATTACCCTTTCTCTTCCCACCAGTTTTCACTGGTACGGTAGTGCCGTCGCATCTGCTCAGCGATGTTCTGCAAACTCGCCGGCATCAGGGCATCATCGTCATCCCCCGTTGGCAGTGGCATCCGAATTTTCCACAGTTGCCCGCCCTCCAGTAAGGCAAACGCCTGTCCTTTCGGCAGGTTAATCATCTCAGCCGGCGTCACCAGCGGTGTTTTGACCGTGCCTACCCGGTCCTGTGTCGAAGAAGTAAAATCCTGCCCCTGTTCGACACCCGCAATGTCAGAATGCCCTGAGACCAGTGTCTTGTTGTAGATTTCCACTTCCGGCAGCTGGCTGGTGAGCAGTTCTGCCGTCAGGTTATCCCGTACCCGCAACATAATCAGGGTATTAAAGTTGCCTATCACCTGCGCCGTTTTGGC
>NZ_CAWMEB010000316.1:0-566 GCF_963866145.1 Xenorhabdus sp. NBAII XenSa04 | reverse complement strand
TATGACATGCTGACCAATGGCGTGTTGCAGGCCAATGTGGCGTTCGATAAAGCCCAGTTCAATTGCCGGGCGATGGCCAATAAAATGATGGACTTTGCGCAGAACACCAAATGGACGCAATCGGCGGCTTTGCAGGAATACAAAACGTTGGTTAATGGCGGCGATGGTGATGCGGTGCGTGTGAATAACGCCGGCAGCAAAGCGACCGGTGCCAGCGGGCATCCGTGGATTGGCGGACAACGACAGGGCGGCAAGGGGCAGAATGCCATCCGTCCGACCCGCGATTTAGCCAGTGCCGGCTTTAATATGATGAATCAGCTGCCGGTACTGAGTCAGTCGCCGGTCAGCACCCAAAATTGTGAGGGCAGTGCCTGCCGCAAATTCAGCAATGCCCGTGAAGCGGCCGAAGCAGTGGTCAGCGTGCTGGGCGACCGGGTCATCCGCACCTGTGCTCAGGCAGCAGAATGTGTCAGTGGTGGTGCAAAACACCAGCCGGGCACCACCGTCGCGGGCACGGGGTTTGCCCCGATGCTGGAAGCGCATACCAAAACCAATACGGAACAGCT
>NZ_CAWMEB010000315.1:0-433 GCF_963866145.1 Xenorhabdus sp. NBAII XenSa04 | reverse complement strand
CCAACGTTAACGTGCGGTTTTGAACGTTCAAACTTTTCTTTAGACATTAGGTTGTCCCTCTAAGACACGGAATCGGTGGTTTCACCACATCAACCAAGCAATATGTGCTTGTTTAGACATCAGCAGGAAGAAAACCAGGAGGCAAGAACTAAGGAAGTGGTGCTGATAGGCAGATTCGAACTGCCGACCTCACCCTTACCAAGGGTGTGCTCTACCAACTGAGCTATATCAGCACATCTTGGAGCGGGCAGCGGGAATCGAACCCGCATCATCAGCTTGGAAGGCTGAGGTAATAGCCATTATACGATGCCCGCGTGAACTCGGCTACCTGACTTTAATCAACTGTATTATACCTCAAGTATTTTTGCTGAAATAATAACTCGATTCATAATACTCAAGATGAAAACTGGTTTATGGTGGTGGGGGAAGGATT
>NZ_CAWMEB010000314.1:0-608 GCF_963866145.1 Xenorhabdus sp. NBAII XenSa04 | reverse complement strand
CTCGTTTCCCGCTCCAAATCACACATCCTTTCTTTAGTCGTTCTCACTTAATTTTTTCTCGCTTAGTTTAATTCTAAACTTAATATAATAGGCAACGTAATAACAGCAGTAATTGTTTGTAGTGTGATGATCGCTGACATCAATTGGCTGTCCCCATTTAGCTGACGGGTTAAGATATAGGCCGTTGGTGCTGTCGGTATTGCGAAAAACAGGATCAGTAAATTGAGTTCTAATATATTGAGATGAAAAAGAAAACCAATAATCCCGGCAATTAATGGCATTAATAATAATCTGGATAGGCTATTGATAATAATAGAATTTTTATCAGATCTTAGCGTTGATGGTTGTAAGGATGCACCGATACAAATCAATCCCAATGGAAGACTTGCACTTGCCAGAATTTTTAAAAATTGCCCTGAACCGTAAGGTAAGCCAATTTTGGTCAGGTTGAATGATATGCCGATGAAACAAGCTATGATCAAGGGATTTTTAATGATAACCATTACGAATTGTTTAATAGATAAAGCCTTTTTGTTGGGTGTTAATGCTAAAATAGAAATTGCATTGCAAAGGGGCACTAAGATAGCGGGTCACGTATTCAACCTGTT
>NZ_CAWMEB010000313.1:0-1560 GCF_963866145.1 Xenorhabdus sp. NBAII XenSa04 | reverse complement strand
CAGATAGGCCACCAGACGCTTATTACCGCTTTCATCTTCATGGGCGGTGACGACCGCATCTTTGACGCCGTCACACTGCGCCAGTTGGGCCTCAATTTCCCCCAGTTCAATCCGGAAGCCACGGATCTTGACCTGAAAATCATTGCGTTCCCGGTATTCAATGGTGCCGTCCGGCAGCCAGCGGCCTAAATCGCCGGTTTTATACATCCGGGCATCAGGTTGTTCACTGAATGGATCCGCCACGAACCGCTCAGCGGTGAGGTCAGGGCGGTTCAGATACCCGCGGGCCACGCCGGCGCCGCCGATATGGATTTCACCGGCCACCCCGACAGGCACCGGTTGCCCTTGTGCATCCAGAATATAAAGACGGGAGTTGGTCAAAGGGTAGCCGATGGGGACGGAGCCGGCGGGACAGGTTGCCGGGGCAGCCGGTTGCCATACCGTGGCTATTACCGTGGTTTCCGTTGGGCCGTAGGAGTTGATCCAGCGGCAGGACCGGGTTTCCGCTAACGATTGCCAGGTGTTGAAGTGACGCAGCTCGGCTTTTTCCCCGCCGACAATCACCAGCCGTAAAGACGGGCTGAAACCACAGCGGCCGGCGGCCATCTCCTGTACCCACAGGTGCCAGAAGGCGGTGGGTAAATCGCAGACGGTGATCGCCTGTGTCTGTAAGAACTGGCTAAAGGCATTATCCGGGATCCGCAGATGGGCCGGCCGCAGCACTAACGTTGCCCCGGCGGCCAGGGTGGCGAAAATATCGGAGACGGTGGTATCAAAGGCCACCGAGGTAAATTGCAGTACCCGGTCCGCCGGGGTCAGTGCATTGGTCTGACGCTGGACATGGACAAAATTGACCACATTGCGGTGTTCAATCATGACGCCTTTCGGCTGCCCGGTGGAGCCGGAGGTGTAGATGATATAGGCCAGATGATGAGGTTCCAATCCCCGTTGTTGTGGTTCAGGATTGTGGTCGGACTGTTGGGCCACATAATCCAGACAGTCATCATCATCCATGACCCAGACAGGGACGTTGGTTGTTAAACGGCTCTGCAAGTGATGCTGAGTCAATAATAACTTAGGTTCACAATCTGACAGAATGTAAGCCAGACGCTCAGTGGGGTATTCAGGATCTAATGGTACATAACCGGCCCCGGCTTTCAGGATAGCGAACAGGCCAACAATCATATCAACACCGCGCTCAACACAAATGGCGACCCGGTCATCCGGCTGTACGCCGGCCGCTATCAGGGCATGGGCCAGTTGGTTGGCCTGCCGGTTCAGTTCGGCATAACTCAGTTGCTGTTCGCCAGCCACCAGCGCGGTGGCGGCCGGTGAGTCCGCCACTTGCTGTTCGAAAAGTTGTTGCAGCAGCAGATCGGACGGGTAACTGACGGTGGGGGTATTAAATTCGGTCAGTAGCTGAGTGCGCTCAGGCGGTGTTAAGAGCGGTAAATCGGCTACCGTCTGGTTATCATCAGCCACCATTGCCGCCAGCAGGGTGTGCAGATGCCCCGCCATACGTTCAACCGTGGCCGGGTCAAACAGATCACTGGCGTATTC
>NZ_CAWMEB010000312.1:0-42650 GCF_963866145.1 Xenorhabdus sp. NBAII XenSa04 | reverse complement strand
GGTATCGCCCACCACTTCATCCAGCTCCTTATAATCCAGTTATTGAGTGATATACAAACAAAATCCATGTTTGGTTTTTAATTAGGTTTTGTAAAAACAACATAGTCCCTCAATAAGATCAGAAAATGCTGCTTTTTCACTTTGTTACTGAGTTTTTAATCCGTAACTTTTAAATTTTGTCAAAATTTGTTGCATCTCTTCGGAAGGAAGTATCGGAATATTTTTTGTAACATTTCCAATATTATTTCCAACAACAGGCAGAATTTTTAAATAAAGTTTCGCCAGTATTTCCACTTCATTCGCCAGCCATAGCGCTTTTTCCAGATTGGCTTCCATCGCGAGCATGCCGTGATGTTGCATTAACAGTGCTTTACTGTGCCTAATTCCTTCTTTGACGCTCTTTGCCAGTTCAGGAGTCCCAAAGGTTGAATAGGGAATACAGGGAACATGGTCTGCCCCTGTCACCGCCACCATATAATGAATAGCAGGGATGGAATGATTGAGTATGGAAACTGCCGTTGCATTGACAGCATGGTTGTGCACAACGGCATTCAACTCAGGGCGTGCCTGATAGCAGGAGAGATGAAAATACCATTCACTTGATGGTACTTTATCCGGTTCAGCTTCCCCGTCATGCTTGATATAGACAATCTGATCTGGGGTCAATTGCTCATAAGGGACACCACTGGGAGTGATCAGAAAACCATCCTGATAGCGAGTACTGATATTTCCTGATGTTCCTTGATTTAAATCCAGTGCATTCATCTTAAGACAAGTTTCAATGATTGACTGGCAGATATGTTCTCTATTTACCATAAAAAATAGCCATTACGAATACTGTTGGTATAAATCGGGGAAAAGCATGCGCAATCCTGCTGCACTAGCATCACAGATCCCGCGTTCTGTAATTAATCCGGTAACTAATTCTGCTGGTGTGACATCAAAAGCATAATTTCTACAAAGTGTTCCTTGCGGAACGGTATTGACCCAATTGCGTTTTCCTTGCGAAGTGAGTCCATAGACATGTGATTGCTCTTCACCTGAACGTTGTTCAATAGGGATCTCTTTTACGCCATCCCAAACCGTAAAATCCAGTGTCGGTGATGGTAAAGCAACATAAAATGGCACTTGATTTGCTTTGGCTGCCAGAGCTTTAAGATAAGTACCAATCTTATTGCAAACATCCCCTCTAGCGGTTGTCCTGTCTGTACCAACAATACAAAGATCCACTTTCCCATGTTGCATCAAGTGACCTCCTGCATTATCAGCGATTAAAGTATGTGGAACACCGTGTGAACCTAATTCAAAAGCCGTCAATCCCCCCTGATTGCGAGGACGAGTTTCATCAACCCAAACATGAACTTTAATACCTACATCATGTGCCATATAAATGGGTGATAATGCAGTACCCCAATCCACTGTTGCCAGCCATCCCGCGTTGCAGTGAGTCAATATATTTACGACTTCACCTGCTGGTTTATTCGCAGCGATCCCTTGTATGATTTTTAGGCCATTTTCACCAATCTTACGGCATAGTTCGACATCTTCATCAGCAATTTCGTTGGCAATACGATAAGCAGTCCCTTTACGCTGTAGAGGAAATGTATTTTCCAGTACTTGATATGAACGATCCAAAGCCCATTTTAAATTAATAGCAGTTGGTCGGGCCTTGACTAGCGTGTCATAAGCCAACCGCAAGTTCTCATTGCTGCTGTCCTGATGCATTGCCAGTGCCATACCATAAGCGGCAACAGCACCAATTAAAGGGGCGCCACGTACCCACATATCTTTAATCGCTGTTGCAGCATCCTGCATAGTGCTTAATTGAATGATTTGTAACTCAAAAGGTAGTTTGGTCTGATCGAAAATTTCGACGGTATATCCGTCGCCAGCAAGCCAAACAGATCGATAATGAATGCCATTAATTTTCATCTAAATCTCTTAAGCCTATATGATATAACGTTTAATTAGTGAAAAATCTTGGTGTTTATGCTTGTTGACAATTAACTCGTGTGCCAGTTTCAAGGCGTGTTTTTCACAAGTGGCGCGTAGTGTTGGATCTTCAATCTGTTTGAAATCAGCGACACAGGCAAAGCCAATAATACGGCGATTAATTTCAAGCCCGGCATAGACCAGAATTTCTTCAAATAAATTGGAGAAAAAATTATCTTGTGCTGCTTTAAGAAATAGTGAGCTGAAAGCTCCCTGCTGGTAAATTTTGATAGGATAGGCTTCTCCGACACTCTTTTCATTCCATAGTTGACGAAAACGACGTACAAATATTGCCCATGTTGTTTCAATCTGTGTTAGAAGCCACGACTGATAATCAGTACATTGCTTTTTATTGTCTCGTAAAGCAGGTTGGGCAAAATAAGCTATAAACAGATTACCGATATAGTTGCCGATATCAAATGCCATTGGTCCCATGAAACTGAATTCTGGGTCTATTACTTTTGTGGAATCCGGCGTTACCATAATGGAGCCAGAGTGGAGATCACCGTGTAGTAAGGCTTGGGCTTCAGTCATGAATTTGTATTTATACTGCATCACAGTTTGGATCATTGCCTGATCTTGCCAAACAGCGTGGACGTCACTATCAAGTTGTGGAGAAGTCCAGTTGTTTCTTTCGGCATTAAAATATGGCTCTGTAAAAATCAGATCTTCGGTGATCTTACAAAGTTCGTGATTATTGGCAAAACGGCTTACCAGCTCTTTTTTTTCTTTACTGTCCATTCCGATATCAGAGGTATGGAATAGAGTATCAGCAAGAAAAATTCCAATATCTTCTGCAAGATAAGGGAGTCTCTGACCAGCGATCAACTGCTTACGCAAGATAATATGCTGATCTAAATACTCCATCACAAATAAAGACATTTCTTCATCGTAAAAATACACCTCGGGGACATACTGGCTGACAAATTTATTGATTTCTAGCAGGTTATGATATTCAAAATAGGTACGATCAAGAGAAAGTTGCCATGATTCTCCTGCTGCCCGCATATAAGGTAAGGCTTGTTTGACAACAACCGTTTTTTTAGCGCCAGAAACAATGAAAACTAAGTTGAGATTCCCATCACCCACTTCCTTTATTTGCCATGTTTCAGGCAATCCGCCGAGTGAGATTGTTGTTGGTAAATTTTTCGCAAGATAATGTGGTAAGGATTCACAAGTTTGTGGGATATATTCAGTAGGAACATAAGCAGACATTATTTTTCATCCTGATAATTTCATGAAGGGAAGTTCATAAGCTGTACAGTGATAACATATTCTGCGGTAATGGATTTTCACATTTGTTAACAATAAGTATACAAACGTAAAGTGTCTGTGATGGAAATAACGAATATAGCTTACGACGGCGAAAGTCATCAGGTTTTTGGCTCTGGCAGAGGGGGAAGGCCATAAGCAGCTCTGGTGCGATCACAGGCTTCATTGTAATCACCCGTTTCCCATGCGTGAGAAAATTCCTTACAAGGAGAAGGTCTTTTATCATAAATGGAACAGGAAACTGAGTAGCCAATTTCCCCTTGTAATTTTATACAGCGAGGATATAACTCATTCGTGCCTTTCATACAGCACATAAAGTTGTTCAGTTTTTCAGTGGCAGAGATGGGAACGGACCCTCCTCCATCTTCTGTTTCTGCCCAATAAAACGAAACACGAAAATATGCACAACAAGCGCCGCAGCTAATGCAAGGATTATTCAAAGATTGAGAATTTAACACTTGACTCATACCAGATGTCTCTATCTAATTTTTAAGATATTCACTTAGGTAAAATAGCTCTGATCTCAAGAGTTCATTTTTATATATCCTGAGTCTTTAAAGCTATAGCTTTGTTGGTTGTACTTTGAAATTCATAGGGCATATGGAAAGATTGCCTCTTTGAGAATAGATTATTTTTTTAGAGAATAGGGGATATCAAGAGAAATTTATTTTTCAAGTAAAGAAAAAATAGCATCAGTAATTTTAGCTAGAGCAATATTATTGACATTCTCTGGATCGTACAAGGTAATACACATATCTTCTGATGCAAGTGGTGACCAATTTTCAGGCTTGGTAACACCATAAAGAGCAACAATTTTTTTCTTTAATGCTGCTGATAAATGGCAAATACCTCCATCGCCAACTACAATCAAGGTCATATTATTTAATAATGCCAGAAAAGAGTTTAAAGAATTACACATAACAATCTGACTATTATCACCTATACGTGAGGTTAAATCTTCAGCTAAATACATATCATTGGGAAATGCTGAAATAATAAATCTTGCAGTAGGATATTTTTCTGAAATTTTACCAGCAATTAAATTAAGTTTTTCATTATTAATTAAGCTATGTTTTCTATTGTTGGAGACAGAAAATAAAATTAATGGTTCTTCTGAGAAAATCGAAGTTGATGTATTATGCAACGTTATTTCAGGGAATAAATCAAATGATAAAGATTGCACATTGGGTGAAAATGTACGTAATATCTTTAAAGCCTGATGGTAACCTTTTATGATTTCTTGATTGACTGGATAGTTAACTAATTTAGAATGCCATTTTTGATCTGTAACAACAGCATAGCGCTTTTTTGCTCCCAATAACCATAAAAATAAATTATTGAGTTTCATTGGACTTGGTTTGGCGGAGATAGCAATATCGAAATTCTTCTTGCGGAATTTTAGTGCGGTTTTTACTATAGAAAGATATTTGTTTCCTTGAGGAAGGACATTGATGCTTATATCAGGGCATATATACTTAGTAAGTTCATCATTACCTTGTTCTATAAACAGACTAATCTCTGCATTGGGGTATTTTTTCTGTAAAGATTTTATTAATGGCTGGGTACAGATAAGATCGCCAAACCCATTTCTGCGTAATATAGCTATTTTCATGTTGAATGATAAAAGAAAAATTTTTTTCAAATGGCAGATACTGCTTTTAAGAATAGAACATTTCTTTAATAGTTCAATGTATTATGTAAAAAATCGTTCAAACAATATTTTGCCTATGTGTTATTTGTAAAGACATATGAACATGTTTTTGCTTTTAATTCCTCAATGCTAGAAGGTTGGCTATAATTTTAGCTACTTCCAGTACGAAATGAGGAAAACCTAATGACTATGTTGAAAGAGAGACAACATATGATCATTCGCGCAATGAATGACCAGGATCATTTAATGCAGCCTATCAGTAAGGAAAAACTTCAATTCCTTGGAGAGGCTTTTGGATGGGATCAATTAGCTGACGATATAAACTATCTAATAAAAATTGGCTTAGTTAATCATGATGCTATTCATTTTGATGATGGTAGCTATGGTTTTAACCCTGATGCAATGGCTCTTACTGCTGCCGGCGTTGAATACGTCAATATGGATACAATTGATGATGAAATTACCATAAAGATCCATAAAAACACCCTTGAAAAGATTGAAACGATAATCAACAGAGCAAATCTTCCGAATGCTGAAAAAAAAGAAATTTTACAATTAGTTAAAGAGAAAGGTGTTGAGGTTGTGATCGGTAAATGTGTTGATATTCTATTTGTGAATACTAGCCTTGCTACGGCTGTACTCTCTGAATTAACTAAATAAAAATGATAACTATGTCACGTTGCTTTTCGAATTAAAAAGGCTTTGCACTAGCGGGACTTTTTGTTTTCTATCAGTTGTCAACTTAGCATTTACAACTCAATATTTGAATACATCAGAAAATATCACCTAATTAAACTGGCTATTCCTTATCTTTGGGTGTATCAGTATCATAATAATTATCTCCTTGGTGAGGATAGGATGTATGGGCTGGTATCGACATTATTTCAAAGACATTTACAGGCTATCCTTACAGGAAGCAGTAAAGGGTAGTGTTAAACTTGTGATCAGTCATGATGGGCAATACCATTACTTTTTAGATATACCAAAACGGCAACCAGGCCCTAGACTCAATATCTTTGGGCACGGGGATCCAAACAAAGCCCTTTTTCAAGGGCATTCTGTGGATCGCCCTTTATCTGGCACCGAGGTGACTGGCTTTCCTTGTAGGGAAAGGCTACCTCAAGCTCATTCTTTATCACCAAGTGATCTTGCAGAAAGCATAAAGCCGCTAATCTCGATATATTGCATACGGAGTATCCGGTTGGTTGCGTGTTATACCGGGAAAACAGGCTTTGCTAGAGCTTTGGCTTATTTAACGAGTTTGCCTGTTAAAGCTCCAATACATCATATTGATGTAATGGAATTTGTTACTACTGGTCGTTACTGGATAATCAAGCCACAAGAAGAGGAGTTAAAGGAAATGGAACGAAATTTCCGGTGGTTTGGTCTTAGCCAATAATCACTGAAATGCATCACAAATTCAGGTGCGGAATTATATTCGGCTCCCCCTGTTACTACTGCATATCGCCATACCTCCCCACAGCGTTGACGTACTTTTCTGAGCTTTTCGGTTGCTCCCCCGATCATTCAGTCTTGATAAAACAGCCATAAGTTCCATTGGTGTTATTTCGGCAATAGGTTTGCCGCCTATATAAGGAAAAACATCTTTTGAAAAATTGTAGAGATTTAGGAAGATGCCGCGAGACTTCAAGAGATGAGGCAAGCAGTAATTATATTGATTTTCTTGGAATTAATTGACTCTCATAGATCATGAGAGAAGTTGATTTCCCATGCATGAATAGAACTTGATTATTAATTAATTTATTTTAAATAATAATATTTTTTATATTTTTAAATCTATACAAATTTCTATACAACTTACATTATGCTAAGGCATCTCACCAGCTTTATTGTATAGCTGATATGTTTTTGGCCCGTGATCTGGTATCCCCACACTCAATAAAACGAGGTCAGTACGTTTAAAGTACCAACCTTGTTAAGAGGTTGCGACGAAATTCGTCGTCACCTATGGAACGATAGAAGAGATCGCCAACTGATAGCCCTGCCAGTAAGAAGCTTTCCCCGTAACCGTGATCTCCTGACCTTTGCGCAATAGCATGACCGATAGTGCTACTTCATCAAAGCCCACGACACGTAACGGATAATCACTGCGCTTCTCGCTTTGTACCTGCATATTAGCGACGGCCATTACTTTACCTGTCTGTCACTTGATGCGCTTCGGGGCTACGGTGATCTTACCTGTGACCGTGGCGATGGTAGCGGGTGCGTTCTTCTGCTTTCTTCGTGCCATATTCCACCGTCTATAGATGATTGTTTTTTTCAATCATGATAATAATCAGTTAGTTAAATCACTGAGAACGTAATACATATTCAGTTTCTGAGTTACATACGGGAAAATCCCGCATGTATATAGATAAAGGTATAGAGGAAATCACAATACCCAAGATGGGATATCTCACCTTTAATTCAGCACGCTTCCGTTTGAAACGGAAGTGTGAAATTAACTGTAGGGATTCCTTAGATTAAGAAGTCACTGATTTGGAAGGCCTCTCACTTTACTAAGCATGAGGACTACGAGACTTATTTGGAAAATTCCAAAAAAGCTCGTCTGAGAACTGAGTACCCTAATTGATGTTGTTAAGTGGGCAATGATGAGCAGCCGTGAGATAGCGGAACTGACAAATAAAACGATATCACATATCCATGTTGATATTTGGAACATGTTGGAGCAGCTTTACTACATCAAAAAAGATGATCGGAATTTCGATCATAATAAAAATCAACAAGTTAACTTGGTTAAAGGTGTAATAGCAGTTATCGACAATCGCGGGTACGTATCTGAGTTCTTACTCGACCGCCGCCACACTGAAATTCTTATCACTACCGACGAAATTCGTCGTCAGTCACAGCGTACATTTTTGTGCCAAGAACACTAAACTCATTTTCATAATTTCTTTTCTCTTTATATATAAGTTAAGCAAACGGTGTTGTCTCAGTTGCCTCGGTTGTCTCAACCGACTTAATATATTGTTTTATAATGATTAATATCTAAAAATTGAGACAACCAAGCCTATTTTATGTTGTCTCAATTTTATCTTTTTTATCGCAAATAATTTTTATGTTTTTGATAAATAAATATTTAATCTTGGATTTGATGTTGTCTCAATGAATAACCTTAGAACACCTATCTACCCAATAAACTATAATGGATACGTGATCTTATCGACAGCATATTTATCGACGGATCTAAATTCTTTACCGCCGAACCGGCATCATCAACTGCACACTGAGAGACGAGACATGAGTAAGAAAAACGAATTAGTAACTATCGACTCAAATGAACTCCCAGTAATCGAATGGCAAGGCGTCCGCGTTGTTACCACGGAAACATTGGCGGCTGGGTATGGCACAGAGGCGACAAACGTTCGCTCCAATATTGCTAACCATCGCAGTCGTTTTATTGAGGGTGTTCATGTATTCACCCTTAAAGGTGATGATTTTCGAGCATTTATTAACCAAGTCAATAACATTGACTTGGTTAATAAACACACAAATCAAGTCACTCTTTTTACAGAGATCGGTGATTTTATAATCAACGAGTGCTAAGATTGGAATAAGATAATCATTAACTCAGAACGCGGAGGGATTACAGCATGGGCGTAGTTATCACAAGACTTGAGTCTTTTGTTGTCAATGTTATCCATGATGACATGTGGATTGCTGAGTGTGATGAGCTTGGATTGGTTACAGAAGCCAAAACTTATGATGAATTGATAGAGAAAGTTTGGGAAATAGCACCTGAGCTTTATGAGATTAACGGTCTGGGCGACCAGTCTGAGGTCATTCGCCTTAAGTTTGTCCAAGAGCAATCATCTGATTCAAGGGTGGTACTCTAATGGGATCGGGTTTATATCCACAACTCAAAGTTATTTTACTGGCACATGGCTGTTACTTTGTCAGGCAAGGCAAAGGTAGTCATGAAATATGGCGTAGCGATATAACCAACAAAGCATTCAGCGTGCCATACACTATAGTTTCCAGACATACCGCCAATGCAATTCTACGACAGGCGGGTATTAAAGAGAAAATTTGATAATTGTCACTCTACCCAAGAATAAGCCCCATCACGGGGCTTTTTTTTGACCTGCGGAATATGACCTCGTTAGTTAAGCCTGATCTAAGCCCAAATTCGGGCTTTGCTGTCATTATCCAGCACCTGTGTCCAAGTAACCTATTGAAAATACGTAGATTTATTGCTTTTGCCCAGTACCATAAATCAACCGTAGGGATTTCCGCAACGGTTGATTAAGTCATTGATTTTTCCGAGGCCGTCACTTTGACCGTTTGGGACATCTCAATATTATCGGTGTCTAAATTACGACCAGACTGCAAATATGCCGTCTGATTATTTTTCAATGAGTCAAAAAAGGAGGATTATCCTATTTAACTTTCAGGGTTTTCGCCTAAAATCACAAAAAAAAGACATTTGCAACATATTTATTTTTCCTTTATAAAACAATTTATTATGTGCATTTTGTAAAGAAAATTAGTTGTAAAATGTCTCAAAAAAGACAGAAATAATAGAGAATATTCACGCCTTAAGATATACTCCCCGGTGAGAGTTATCAATTTGATAACACGGATTCATTGGAGGTTTCTATGTTTTGCGAAATAAAAGTAGCCCAAATGGCTGCGTACCTGCTATCGAAAGGTGGCGGGCGCATGGCATACCTGAAACTCATGAAGCTCATGTATCTGTCTGACAGGGAGCATATGAGGAAATACGGGGAGTCAATCAGCGGTGACCGTATGGTATCTATGCCTCACGGACCTGTGCTTTCATATTCACTCGATTTAATGAATGGCTCTAGCCAAGGTTCAGATGAGGGCTGGGGAAGGTGGATTGCTGGCGCTAGTAATTATGAACTGGAAACAAAGCTACCATCAGTTGAGCGCGATGAATATGACGAGTTAACAGATGCTGAGCTTGCTGTTCTGAATGGCGTTTATTCAGAATACGGTCATATGACAAAATGGCAGATAAGGGACTACACACACTCGCATTGCCCTGAGTGGATCGATCCTCACGGTGGCTCATACCCGATCGACCCAAGAAACGTTTTCCTTGCCCTTGGAAAATCAAATGAGGTTGCGATACAGCTTGCAAACAGGATGCGAGAACAAAACGAACTAGATCGAGTTATTAGCGGATTAGTATGACAATTAACTTTGCACCTGTTAAAAAGGGAACCATAATGTTGCTTACAGGTGCGAAGCAACATTTGTTCTCCATTAAATGGTGCCTATCATCAAAGAGCTATTACCAAAGTGAGGAACCCCTGAGATTAAGGACTCCTTAAACTAAGGAATCCCTGAGTTCACTTTCACGCCTCCGTTTCAAACGGAAGCGTGCTGAATTAAGATGGGAAAACTTCATTTTTTGCATAGATACGGAAGTCACTAGATTCACCGGACAAGGAATTCTACATTTATATCTATATTCGGTTCACTTCCGTAGACTCTAATTTGATTACAGTTGGCATCTTCATTACAAACTGCGCTCTTAACAATATCCGGGCACCCTTCAATCACAGTATACCAACCTGAATCGTATCCATGCTCAAAATACAAAGTGCAACTCATAAGACCACTAGAAACATCCCATTCCACCCGCTTAGTTCCAAATGCACAGCCACTAAATAAATTATCGTTGTCCTGTAAGTAGACACTTTGCTGGTTACCGGGCGCAATACTTATCTGATCTGCGCCACTGTCATACATGCATTCAGTGCTTCTTTTAGTCATCGTGAGGCTATTTTCAGAAAAAGAGGAATTCTTTAATTCCACATTATATTCAGCAGAAAGAATCTTTTGTTTTTCTGTATTGGTGTTTTCTTCAAACGCGAAAGCAAGGGATGCCAGTAAACAAGTTAACATGACGAAAATGGCGTTAGATAATATTTTCATACTCCCCCCTTTTAATGAAATCACTTAATTATTACTTCATCATTAATAGAGTACTGAAATGATAACTGCTATATCATGTAGGTTATTCACCTGTCCGCTTTAGTATAAATAACCCCCTCCGATAAACGTTACTCAAAAATCCACAGGTTACTGAGGTAGTTCAATATACTCCTGCTGCTAGACAGACCGAATATATTAATGAGTGATGATGATTGAATAAATTGATTAGATTTGTGTGGGGGATTATACAAGTTGGGGAAAATTACATTTATAAGTATGTAATAATGGGTATTTTTTTCAATTTGAAATATATTCTTTATCACACTCCTATAAATTAGCTCTCTTTCCATGTCACAGATTAAGAAACATCCGATCACATATTAGCAGAAGTGATTTAGTATGGTGCCCTGTAAATAAACAGAACAAGCAATAAATGATATTCTCACTATATAGAATTATAAATATAACTCTAATAGTCCCAGTATTCTATAAGGAATTTATATAATTATAATTAATTATTATTGTGAAATTAGATTGATTTATTAATATAATATAAGGCTGATATCTAAATAATTAAAGTAAAATCAAACCATTGCAATATTGGCATTTATTAGCTGTGTGACACAACCAGAATTGCAGCGTAATAATCCGACCTTTTCTGACACGGTATCCGAATTGAAACTATACCGTGATATTTCAATCATGGCCGCAGATCTTCTTAAAATTGACAAAAATGTTCTGGAAGAGCTAAATCAATATATAGATTTAGCTGATGCTTTGGCTAAAGCTATTGATGCTGATGATTGTGATGCATTGTGTGGCGCAATATCGGCATTAGATGAAAAACCTTATATTTAAATTAAACCGAGTAAATTAATCACCCATTAAAGGAGTTGATATGACTCAAAAATATGATTTTAAAAGAATTTTTGATCTGCTTGATAAAATGGAATCATGTTTAAATAAAATTAAGCATCTAAACCGCCAGTTGGATAAAGGCCTTGATGTAACTTCAAAAGCAGCTTGATTTAAATATAATGAAGCCCTCCACGCGAGGGCTTTTTTGTCACGCCACCCATCCTCACTTCGGCGGTTCCGGCCATGCGATATCGGGGGCAGTGGAACAGTCTACCCGGTTGAGCAGGACACGATATTTTTTCCAGGCGACAAGAGCCGCTTTTTCTTCCTTCGTGGCCATGTCGAGGTCAACGGCGTCCTGTAACGGGGCAATGGTATTTGCCGCCTGTGACATGCGATAACGCTTCTTTGATTCGGCCTGTTGCTGTCGTTCCTCCGGTGTCGGCGGGGGAATATCTCCCCATACAGGTAATCCGTCATCACCCGCTATGCACCTTTTCCCCGCAGGTGGCGCCATGAATTTGCGATAAATCTTATCACTGACCTCAACCCCGTCATCCGGCCACGTTCCCGCATCAATATACAATTGCTGCCAATCAATGGGGTAGAATGCGTTATTTTTTGCACTATAAACGTACCTCTTTCACCTCAATAGCCAATCGCCATCCACGAACAATGCAAGGAAACATTCGTCAGAAATCGGTCTCCTACGGAAACAATACTCCCCACTATAAACTCATTGAGTGAGACGGGATAGCTGAGGGCTATTTCCACGTGAGGTGTATCATTAGGGTTCGCACTTATCGTCACCGAACACACTGATCGGGGAAAAGGGGCGGGGAAATTTAACTAATTGACCATCACTGTATATTCCATTGCCCCACTGAATAATGACCCCGTTCACGGTGTCCCGATACCATCCATTTGTTTCTAACAACGCCTCGGTCGGTGGATTATTCGGACTATAAACCCGGACTCCACCCGCTTCATAAATACCGTTTCCTGACACATTGCCTGTCACATCAACATTTCCATTGATGACGCCGCCTGTTTTGGGGTAAGCACCAATGTCATCAGGTGTCGGCTTATTAATCGGGCTGTAAACCCGGATTCCACCCGCTTCATATACCGCAGTACTTGATAAATACCCCGTCACATCAACATTTCCATTGATGACGCCGCCTGTTCTTGGAAAGGCGTTTTGTGCCTGCTTGACCGTATCCCGTAACCCCAGATTGTCCACAAACGCCCCCTTATCCGGGATATCCGCCCCGTTCTGCGCTTTGTCGAGGCGGCGGTTGGCGTTGTCGTTGGCATTAACTGCATTTTGATTGGCGGTGTTGGCTTGTTTCCTTACCTCGTTCAACGCAGGATTGGTTGCGTAATCCCCTTTGTCTTGTTTGGTGTTCAGGGCATCGGTAACCGCATTCTGACTCATCACCTGCGTTTTACTGCTGCCGACTGATTGCACCACATCAGAGCGATTGAGCTTTTTGTTTAACTCATCCAGAATTTGAGTCGTGCTCACCTGTTTCCATGCAGCATTAATTTTCTCAGATGGTTCTTTGTTAAAATTAATTTTGTTGTTATCCGCCAGACTCTGAAACTCTCTGGTTTCATCATCGGATTGCAATATCGCCCCTTTGGGATAGCCACCAATTAAGTCAGCATACTCTTGGGAATACTTAAACTTCCCACCTTTGGATAAGTGCACGATATTGTCCGAAATCTGATTCAAAATACCGTTAAAATCTCGTCCGCTGGGTGGCAATCCGCCCGCCGTTACGGGCATCATGGTAATTTGCGGGAAGCCTGTATCCCATGTTGCTTTCTGACTGGGTTGGTCTGATTTGTGATTTGCGGGAATATCATTTTTCTGCTCGCTCTGCGCGAAGGGCTTGGGTATTAAGTTTGGGTTTTTCATTATTCACCTATTGTGCAAAAGCGCCCTGATCGAAGGGTTGAAATCCTGTGCCGTAAAAACCGAAAAATTCGCCTGCCGGAAGTTCCACAACCGAAATCTGAACTCCTGACGGACGCGGTAAGATATGTTGGTGGTAAATCAGATTCTTTTCTAATTCAGATAATCGGTATTCAAAGACATACCGGGCTGTCATATGTCCTGTGATGAGGTAATACGCCCGCCCATTGAAAATACAGCTCTTCAGGAACCGATTAATATTCGGGGCGGTCGCATACAAGATATTCGAGTATGCCTTCATGAAAATCACATCCCTGTAAGTCGAGTCATCCATCTTGTAAGACGAATCAGATGTTCCATCACTATAAAATGGGGATTGGTCAAATGGCGTATACCTTTCCGTCTCTTTGAACCCAAAATAACCCATAGCCGGATCGGGTATGGATAAATCCCTGCTGATGCCAACAATCCGTCCCCATATATCCAGTCCGAAACCTTGTGCTGTGAGCACGTTGACCGCCAGATGGTAAAATTCATCCGTGCTGACTCTGGGGTCGATGGCGTCATTAAACTCGTTAAGGATGGTACAAATAGTGGGGCTGTTAGCGTATTGGCTAAGGAAAGTGTCTTTTATCTCAATCATGACGCTATCCTTATGTCATCCACTGACAACACCGGAAACTCATCAATACCAAACTCCAGATAATTTGCGGCTATTTCACCTTTCCTTGCTATCTGGATTGAAATCAGTCGCTCAGTAGTTGCTTGCGCTACAACGCAGATATAATCACTGGCAAGCAGTTTCTTGGCGATCCGCCCCTTTCCCCTGCCTGTGCTAAATTCCTTCATTACCGCATTTCGGGTCGCTTCCTTGTCTTGATGAGTTAATTTCAGTTTATCTTCAAAGGTGATAATAAACTCTACCGGAGTATGGTGTGGCCGGATAAATTTAATGTCATAAGTTGGCGGCATATAAGCAAAGTTCTCAGTGTCCTGATATTTCACTAGGGTATTTCCCACAAAAGAGCAGCCCGTGCCTGCCTTAATCAAAATCCGCCTGGCAATCTCATTGTCATCCCCGCCTACCACGGAAACTGCTATTGAATTTCGAATTAACGGGTAATTCGTCACACCTACGTGAATAGTGTTATCAGAGGGATTATCGATAACATAGCAGTCGATAACATCCTTAATATTAGCAACCGCACCCCGCGTAGCCGCATTAGTATTTTTGGCATTGACCGCCACCGACTGTTGACGCCTTAATTCAAATTCCTGCCGCGACTCCACATCCTTACCCACGATGGCTGCATGTTTATTAATAACTGAATCCACCCCAGTGATGTTTTTAACAACACGATTAATAGACTCAGCAGAAGCCCCAATTCGCCCCGTAATATCGCAGTGAACATGCACCGCAACTAAACCGTCATCACCTATCGTCACCTCAGCCCGTGTGCTCCATGTTCTCCCGGCATTATCTGAAACCTGAAAGCTTGCGGGGATAACTGTACCTGCCAGCCCGTTAATCGTTATCTCTGCTACGGATTTGGTCGCTTGTTTGCGTCGCAAAAAGTAAATATACCCCAACGCATCCTGCATCATGCCATCTGCATAACGAGGATCGAAGCTGTTCAAAAGGTTGATGAAGGAGTTACGTTCGTCGGTAATAATAGCAGTAAGAGTGGTAACTAACTGACCTTGCGGGGTCCTCATATCAGTATTGAGATTATCCCCAAAACATCCCTTGAGCACGCGCCACCAGCCATCTATCACGTCTTGGGTTGGAGGTGTCAATATTCCCTGTGACGTGATTTGTAATTTTGGGATCATAGTTCTATTACCCCCTGAAATCCGTCGATATCTGTAAAAATAATCCGCCCCTTGACTACTCGGTCATTTGCCGTACTCAGTTCCGCCGTTGCTGATATCACGCCCTCTACTGATCTGGCTGCATCCTCCAAGTACTTACGATACATTGCCAGTGAATATCGGTTCTTACCCAGAATTTCTTCCAGGTAGGGGATGCCATCACTTTGTGAGTAATACAGATCTTTCACAAATACCCGACAGGCATTGGCCACTGACTGCGCTCTGGCGTACTGATCTGAGGCCATAGCGATATTACCCGCCGCATCGAGAGTTAAATCCCATGTGGCAGGCATTAAAAATAATGTCCGCATAATTTAAGCCTTCTGGTTAGGTGGGCTGGTATTCGCACCTTGTCCGTGCTCTGGGTGAGTATGGCGGTTATATAGCTCACGCATACCTGCCATAGATTGGCTGTTAGTGGCTGCGTTGTCAGTGATATCACCCTTGGACTTAATGGTACTGGTTGTCTTCACAGGGGCATCCAGTACTATCTTTGTGGCTTTAATGTTCACCGCACCTGTCGAGACAATATTCATCCCATTATCCAGAAAATGAATAAACTGGGACGGCGTGCCATTGAGCAGACCACCAATGTAGAGACTGTCTGACATATCATATTTACGCTTACTGTCCGGTGGTGCTGCCCCTTTTACCCGTTTGACTTTGGAAATATCCCGGCTGGCTGTAAAGCAAAAGCCCAAATCACCGACCTTTGGGTCAAGAATGACCGCGTTCTTGCCACCCTGATAGCGGAAATACGGCACATTGTAGACCGTGGCATTTTGGTAGATATTGCCTGCCCCATCGACCTGTTGCACCAGGGGTAGAATATCGACATACCCCACAGGGCCAACACCTCCACCATGTACGTTCTCTATCCGGCAAATAGTCACTGTGCCTATCCTACCGATCAGTGACCAGATAATCGCTTCCTGGCTGAGCGCTCCACCTGCGGTAGTTTGTGGGTCATATAATGATACCCGTTCATTTTTTGATGGCGACATAACTATCTCCTCTCCGGCTGGCTGATACTTCCATTACCCACTGTGCGGATTCCTGCTCAGTTTCCAAGACAATACGAACACCGTAAACCAGCCAGTCACCGTTACAAATCTTGATAAGGCTGTCAGCAATACGCACGATGCCGCCGAACCGCACCAGCGGATCATAGAAACACTTAAACTCAATGCCGATTATGGTGGGTATAGGGTAGCCAATAAGTCCGGCTTCCGGTGAGATAGCCGGAATTTTTAAGTTTCGCCGGGGGGCATCTTTGTAAGTCACGGCAATGTTTTTATTTTCAATGTACAAATCCAGATCTGCGGCATAGGCCAACTGGCGGATTTTATCGATTTCAGTTCCGTTCAGATTCGGGTTGGATAGCTTGACGCTGACATCATTTGACTCAAAGGTGTAGCCCATACGTTTACAGATAGTCGCTATCATAGCGGCAACATCGTACTCACCCTTGTAACTCTCGGCATTAGCCCCAGCCATTTTATCCAGCACGGCAGTCTGTGACTCAATCACCAGTGACGCATTCGGCGCATCACCAAAATCCGGGTAAGCATAGGTGATACCACCTTTAAAGACTTGCGATAACTCTTCGCCTTCCTCACCCGCTTCAATGGTCACGGTATTTTGCAGTGCTCGTAACACATTCCACTTAATGCGAAGCAGCTTCTCCATCGTCTCTATCGGCAGACCATAGGCTTTAATTCGGGCATGAGGCGTAATTGCGCCATTGCCGTAATTGATTTCTGCGTTGATCCGAAGGCCGCTGGCTGAGAGCTTATTTTGGTTATCGGAAGTGAAAGATTCGTCTTTCCCGGAAAGGGTGAGCGTGATTTTGATTACTTTTCGGTTAAATTTCATCGTTCCATACCAGTTTATAGCGGGAACCGAGGCCTGAGTATTCAGGATCAGCATTCCCTTCAATATCCACGAAAACCAGCCATTGGCAGATATACGAAAGATTTTTACATACACGGTTACACACCAGATACTCACCGTTCTTCTGTACGGTGGCGAAAATAGCCTCCAGTCGGCTCTCAAGGGTCAGGTCGATTAAATCCGAGTCAATCGTGAATGATGTCGTTTGGTTTGGGATGGGTAAAATGGCGATTTCAACAAGCATTAAAAAAATCCTCCGCCACTGATTTGCTGCTGCCCCATGTTTAAGAGCTGTTTACTGCTATCAATGGCTTTTTCGAGTGCACCACCGATTTTCTCAATAAAATCTCCAGTATTCTTTAGTGTTGTTTTTTCCTTGCCCGCGGCTTCATTAACGCTACTGCTTACTTGCGATTCCACCTTCTGTGTCTGATCACCTGTGTCCTTTTTCTTGGCGTCATCGGGGTTTTTCACTTCTTCTTTGTCATATTTGATTTTTACTTCCCTGACCTCTTCCAGATGGACATTCACCTTAATCAGTGTGGCCCCGTCTTTGGCTTCCCTTGCAAGGTCATAGCCCGCAATGGCGGCATTGGTGTAGACGAATTCCGGTGTGACAACATGGAATTTCAGTGTGCTTTTCGCCAGAATCTCAAGCTGAGACAGAAAGGCACCTCGCTCCAGTGTGCCACCTGACCCCTTACTCAATTGAACTGTAACTTTGTAAGGCTCTCCGGTTTTGTTATAGCTGGCGAATGAGCCGTTCTCTATCGGAACGCTCACCACTCGATACTGATTCTGGTATTGCAGTGAGATGACGTTATCCGCCAGCAAAAGGGGGATACCAAATTGATTGAATATTCCCCAATAATTACCGAATAGCGTATTAATCAATGCAGCACCGCCCAGACTAATTCCTGCGTCTATCGCGGCGTTAGGGATCCCCTTCCAGTTGGGAATATCGGGCATTTTGGGTAATTCTGGCATTCCGAACATAGGACACCTCGTTTTTTGGATGTAAAAAAAACCGCAATTAAGCGGCGTTAGAAGTGAAAAACCCGCGCGCGGCGGCTAGGATTTGGATATGAAAAAACCCGCCGAAGCGGGTTAGTTATGCTATCTGTCTTTACTTATGATGTTAACAATATGATGGCATGACTCGTTTGAGAGGGGTCTTTTCCCCCATTTAGATAATTCACTAAAGGGTAGGTCGATGGCGCTCCACGGAATGACGCCATTCATACCAATGCCGTGAGGAGTTAATATATCTGAAAATGTCTTTTTAACAACATCATAGATACGAACTTCGCCCAGCTTAATGAGTTTGCTAGCCCATAAAGAACCGCCTGATAGGCTCTGAATATTGTCGCATACAATATGCTCATGTTTCGACAAGAGGCTTCCATATATAGAACTGGCTATTCCTGCTCCTTGAAAATCTGTATCTATATAGATACCTTTAATTTGCTTGCCGGTCTTGGCTAGACCATGATCAACAAAATTAAAATCATTATACGCGATTCGACCAATCAAAATATCTTCTAGTGGTTCGTGCATATCAAGAGAGAGTAGCTCATCAATGATTTGGTCAGTGCAATATTTGTACCCCCTTAAATGCTCAGCATGTTCAGAATAGAAACCAGGAGTAGTGCAACCCATATAGATTATATCTGAATAGAAATGATATTCACTCCCAACAAGGGCGTACTCTATTATTTTAAGCAGATCATCATCTTCTAATGATAAATGATGGTATTCATCAATAACACTCTTTGAGACGTAACTTGGCTTTTTGCTCAAGTCCTTCGAATACGAACTGATAAGATTAGGAGCCATCACTATCCCTATGAGAATTTAATGGGTAGTCGTTATTTTGTAATTATCAATGAAATTTTTAATAATAGACTCGATATGTTTCATGATGGAATTAATATTACCATCAAATTCTGGATATTGTTTTTCAGGAGCAACGAGATATTTAACTTTCTCCCTTCTGACAATTAACTCAGCAAATGGCACAACATAGAAATCATCACTCTTATTATCATCCTTAATAGTCACTATAAATAATTGTCTATTAACATCCTGCCTTACACTGAGGCGAAGGACGTTAAAAAGCTTATCCGTGTTCTTGTCCTTGAAAGAATCAATAACTTCTGTCAAGTGGCTAATAGTCTGTACAGATCTGGTATGTTCAGTTCTCATATAGCCCCCTAACGTTATGAAATTAAAGTAAATAGGTGATTAGCATTTATCTCATTGATAAATTACCTTAGGGTAATCATAGGGGCATCTTGCCATCAAATCAATAGCATTAGCTATATTGCTATTGTTTCGTTGATGATTAAAATGTATCAAACTGTTTCAATTTTCAGCCCTCCGTGGCTTAAATTTAGTTCAGCAAGCTGATTTTCTTTCAAGGCTGCTCTTCAGAGCTAACACTGGACCACTTACGTTGCTGAATGCTCCATTAAACGCGTGCGCTATATCTGGTGTTAAAACAGATAAATGCGGGTTGAGGGTGTCCCACGTATCTTTGAGGTGCATTATGTTTTTATACAGGGCATTAACGTTGCTCAGTTCAGATGACAAATCAACTTGCTGAGGCGCAGGCAAGGCCTCTTTACCTAAAAACTCACCTTCAATTACTTTGGTTGCCAGATACGCTATCGAATCGCTTTCCCTTTCCTGCTTCCAGTTCTTCCATTGCTTTCTGAGTAGTTGCGTTCGGCACTTTGATATCAAAAGGCAATCGCTGCTCATCCGCTATACGTAACATCAGCAAGCGGATAGCATCAGACACAGATAACCCCATCGCTTCCAATGCGGCGCTGGCACGCTCTTTAGTCTCTGCATCAATACGTGCACGGACATAAGTTTCAGTGGTCATTAGTCAATCCTCCGGTTATATATTAACCTAATTGTAGTCACAAAAAGACTACATCGCAATGAGGTTTTACGAAACTTTTGTAAACCCAACTAATGGCCAACAAAAAAGCCCGTAAGGATCCACTTACATAGATAACGCTTTCAGAACATTGACAGGATCTTTTTCTATCGCTTTCAACAAAGCTTTTGCTGGGCCTGTCGGTTCTCTTCTTCCTTGCTCCCAATTACGGAGGGTTCCAACATTAACAGAAATTAACTTAGCAAATCCTGATTGGCTTAATCCTGTTGCCTGGCGAATACTTTTTACTTTCACCGCCTCAACAAGGGTTTCACGAGAAGGCACACGCTCGCCATCAATAATCTCATTCATTTGCGCCATACTTTCAGTGAGTCTGGAAAATAATTTGCTATCCATTGTTACCACCCCTCATTTAATGCTCTCAGGATCTTCTTCTCTGATTCACTAAGGTCATCTTTGATGCCTTTCTTATAAATCAGTAACAATCTGATATGGGAAACATCAACCTTGTAATAATAAATAACACGTACACCACCGCGCTTACCTTTACCGCCAGAAGACCAACGAACTTTGCGTAACCCGCCTGTGTGCTGGATTACATCACCAGAAGTTGGGTTATCGGCAAGGTACTGCTGAAATTCACGGTATTCATCATCGTTTAGCAATTCTTTACAGTCTTCGGTAAAGATAGATGTCTCGATAAATATCATGTTTCAGTGCGCCATTGGTGTATATATAGAATAATGATAGCATCCTTATGCTATAAGTCAATGGCGTACATATGGGAGGAATTGAAGAAAAAGAAGCCCATAGGGCTATTGTACGATGGCTGTCGTGCACCAATCCTGTCACTTCTTTTTAGCTGCCTTGTCCAATACAAAAGCATGAATCAAAGCAATGACAAAAAGAAGAGTTCCGTATACCCACCATGCGAAAAAATTCCGACCTTTGGAGTTAGCTAACGCCGCTGGAATAAGACCAATTAAAGCAGCAGTAATCCAAAATTCAGGCAAATCAAAACCACCTGTCATAGCTTTAGTCGTCCTTTTTTGAATTTCCACTTAACATACTTACTGCGCGAGCAATACAGTAAGGTACTACGGCACATGCTACTGCAATGGCCGCCCCCGCAGCTTCTTGTGGGGCGCTTTCAGCCATAGTTAGTGCTGGCAATAATCCCGCAGCAATACCAAAAACTGAACAAAAAAAAACAGCAAGCCACAATATACGCATGTTTTATACTCCATTATTGATATTTAATATTTTACCGCCATGAACTATTTTTCTACATATGAAATTATTGTCGCACAATCAGCATCTTTTAAGCTGTGCATTGTTGCCATTCCCATAGAACACAGCTCCTTGAGTTGCCTAACAGCAAGTTTTGCATACTCATAACCATTAGAATCCATTTGTTCTTTAGCTATCTTCAATTTACTTTTTGATGAATCTGTCAAGGTAAAAGAATCCATTGCAGCAGCTCCACTAGCTTGCATTTTTATAGCTCGTTTTACATAAAAACCGTCCAGTGATGGATTATCCCTAAAGAAATCATCTAGTGTATTTTGGGATTTTTGTTGTGATTCTTTATCATCTAATTTTTTCTTCGCTATAGATGATGTATTTGATTGAACGCCTCCCTTGTTATCTTTTGCTGCAATTTGTCTATACAATTCTGTAGATCGCTTATACCAATTCAGTAGGCATTCTTCGGTATCACAGTTTTTTTCGCGCAGTTTCCAGTTTTGCTTAGCTAGAGCCTTAAAATCGTCAGTATTACCCGTGATCAGCTTTGCTTGAAGATAATCCACATACAAAGCATCGTCAGCCTGAGATAAAGCCGGGGTAGAGCAAATCAACTTCTCAACTTTACTAACTGCCTTAGAACAATCAAAACTTGCAGAGTTAGCAACGGCAGATACAAAAAATAAGGCGGCGGCAACTTTCTTTAGCATCCTTGAACCTCACACAATGATTAATTTGCTCCAAGTATAACCACAATGCTCAAATAAAACACAGGCTAAACAAATTAGTGTTATGCTGTACACATAATATCAACTACTTTGAGGTGCAATGTAATGAGATTAATCAAAGCCGTACTCCTTATAATTGCCACTGTAATGGCATTACCTTCTCTGGCAACAGGGAATAAAAAATATGAGTCGATGACGGATGCTGGTAATAATTTCTATATGGATATTCGGAATGGTGAAATATATGGCATCTATTATGCCCCTAAACCAATTGATGGTGTGAGTGCTTGGATAGGATGCTCCGATCCATTTACAGATAGAGTTACTATTATCTCTACTTTGCCAGACGAAAGAACGATTGAAAAATTCAAGGTTAAAGACAGTAAAGGTGATTATGTAACCTATGATATTTCACCAATCTATAAAGACATCCCTAACTTTGCGCGTGGCTATATAAGCTCCTTGATTAAGCAGGATGCCAAAATAAAACTAACTTCCCGTGTCTGTGGCAGCGGCGGTTTCTCTACCTTTGAATCTGCTGAGCTTGTTAAAAAATCTTAAGCTAAGCAGGTATTCCTGCTTAGCTCATTGAAGCATAAAACCCCTAATTGTTGTGTGTCCAACTTTCGGGGGTTCATTTCACGGGACGGGTTGCAGAGACTGTATATTACTCTGGTTTAAACATTGGTATATGTAATGGTTGAGTTCCCATTCTGGAGCAAGCAGACTGAACGTATTCCCTCCAGTAAGGCCAAATGTGATAGGTTACATTGTTTTTTGAAAAAGCCTTTATCTCTTCTTTGGTAAGTTTTTCTTTAGATGCATAGAGAACCTCAAATTCAGCAGTTATCATATATACCGTATCTTTCTCATCGATATCTTCTTTGCCTTCCTTAATTTCTACGACACGAATACCAACTTCCACGTCAAACACATAAGCGTGGTTTTTATTGCCATCTGTAGATAACTCTTGTACTGATATATCACCTCGGTAGTCCTGTTTTTTCACTTTCATTTCTGAGAGTCTTTGATCCATAAAAGAGGCGTTTATATCAGGATTGATAGAGAAATAACCGTTACGAAATAATACATTAACTATCTTTAATTTCTTTTGTGCTTCCTCAAGATGCGAAGGCATACATAGTCTCCTTTGTACCCATCTCTTCCATGTCGGTAAATTGCCTATTAGTAATGCCTTTTTTCTTAAATTTCATTGGCTTGACGGAAGAGACTGCCTTTGCTACCACGTTGTTGTGTAGGCGTATTCTCCCCTCTACCAACGTAAGCGCTTCTAGTGTCTCATTTTCGTCCTTCCACTCTATATCGTCAGGCTTTTGGATTAAAACATCCAGAGGTATACCAAGCCCATAGTGCAACTTCTGAATCATTGCCATGCTCAGCTTTCTTTTACCGCTCAACACTTCTGATACCTTTGACGCTGAACCAAGATATTGCTCCATATCTTTGCGCGTTAACCCTGCTTGATCCATTCTAAATAACACAGCATCTAGAGGGGATGGTTTTTCTGTTGGATAATGCACTGACTCATAACGTTCTATAAGCAGAGCCAGTAGCTCTAACTCATCTGAATCAGGAGTGTTTTCCTCAGGGTTTAAGTCCATTAACTCTGTCAGTCTAATCATTGCAAGGTCATAATCTTCATCACTTTTTATGATTCGCGGCTTAAACTCAGTCATTTTAGCCTCCACTTATCATATTCGGCATGAGTTCCAATATGTTCAATTTTCACTATCCCATTAATGTATCTGATTTGAACAGCGAGGCGATAATCATTCCCCTTTATGTTGAACACCACTCTGTTATCAGGCAAAAAGCTCGCAGTAGAAAATCTGTTTTTTATATCTTGCGGGCTGCTCCAGCTTGCTGATTCTACCTCAGCTATCCAAGCATTAAGTGCTCCCTTTGTCTGATTATGCTTTTTCCAAAAAGAAACTATTTCCTTTTTCCCCATAATTTTCATCGGCTGAGAAGTTTCCTTTGCAAGATTCTACACCTTAATTCCCAAAATGGGAACGGTGTTAATTTAACCAGTCAGTTATCGCATTATTGCATGTCTAATCGTGACAACTTACCTTGAATGCTTGCAATACCCTACATTACTTTAGTTAAAGTATGATCAGAAATTATCCAAATTGTGAGGATGATAAAACTTTAACGCAGCTTAACTTTCCACCAGCCATCAACTCATCGATGTCATAATCTGAGAAAGGCTCAATCTAGCCGCTTCTCCTGCATCTGTTACAGTTCCAGTTACCGTATTAGCTGTAGTGGTTACGTTAATATCTCCGTTAAGGTCAACTTTGACATTATTAGTTGCACCCGCCATAGGCATGTTACGTATTCTGTCGGTTTGAGCAAGGAACTCATGAGGGGCGTTCATGTCCATATTAGGGATAAGCGGCTGATTCATCCTTGCTTGGAAGTCAGAGATTGATTGTGCAATACCTTGCGCCTTCCGATCCTGTAGCTCTTTCTCCCTGTATTTTTTGACCTTCGGAACATATTCACGCGTCTGGGCTGGCATATTTGCTATTCCTTTTTCCTTTAGATTCCCTATCCCTCCGTTATAGGCTGCTAACATGCCATCTGTGCTGCCTGTTTGTTTAAGTAACCAGCTCAAGTATCTAGCTGCGGCATCGCCTGATTTATACCAGTCAAAAACATCATTACCTTTCAATCCATATTCGGCGGCGGTTGGTGGCATGAACTGAAATGGGCCTTTTGCTCCTTTATTGGAAACCTCAAATCGATTACCCGAAGATTCAGTCATAGCCACACCATACAATATCCCCGCGGGCAGCTTATATTTTTTCTCCAGCTCTATAAAATACCCTCTCATGGCATTGAGGGCGGCCTGACCTTTAAGGTCATTGGCGTTTTTAGAGTGAACATGGGTTTTGGATGCAGATCTTTCCTTGCTTTTTATCAATGCAGCATCAAAAGTTTTGGAGGCTGAGCTAAGGACATCTTTTGCCACACCTGACCAACTGATATTTCCTTGCTTATCCGTATTCTTTGATATGGTTTCTGAGATTTTACCGGGAATATCGGTAGCCACAGCTAATTGAGCCATTCCCCCACCCGGAATCAAATCACCGAATCCAGCTAGAGCGGCTCTTGTTTTATCTTTTGGGTTTTCGGCTTCAATCACATTTTTGGCTGCCTGGGTTCTCTTAATCCCTTCCACTGCCATCTTGCCTAAATTATCTCCCAGTTTATCCCAGTCAAAATCATCAATCTTGTTTTTGAAATAAAAGAACGCTGCAAGAGCGCCGCCGACCAGCAAGCCGGGAAGACCAAAGAACCGGATTAATCCCAGTCCGGCTAAACTTAACGTCGTCAGGATGCTTGCTAACCACGGCCCACCAAAGAATAAGGCAAATCCACCGAGAGCCAGCTTAAAATTATCCAATTCACCGTTAGTATCAGTAAACCACTTACCAATGGTTGTGCCTTTGAACCATTTTTCCAGCTTCTCTAGCTGCTCCATAATCCATACGAATGACTTGTGCATCGTGCCCCAGTCAAAGAATGAATCCTTGCCTTCCTTCCAGCCCTTGTAATCGTCATGCAGTAGCCACAGAGCAGCAACAAAAGCGAGAATTAGCCCCGTTCCGGTTATTAACGGCGCAAATAACCCCAGCATTGCTAAAGCTGCCCGACCGACTACAGGAATTAAAGATAAGCCGATAACGGTCGCTATCCCCTGAAAGAGCGTGATTGTTGTATCGCGATGCTTATTCAGATAATCCAAAAACCCACTCACCATCGTAGACAGCTTGAGTAATCTGGGAGTGAGATAATTAGCAATAATGGTTTTCAGCCCCTCCCATTGCTGGCTGAGTACCGAATTTTGTTCCCTGAGTTGGCGATTTAGTTCCAGCTCTTCCTTGGTGGAAATGACGATATTCTTTTGTGCATCCAGTCGCTTCTGAATGGCTTCACGACCTTCTAGCAGGGTATTGATGGTTCCGTCATCCAATCCCATGCTCTTGCCGATGTTATAGGCTTGCGGGCGCTCCATCTGAGACATGCTGTCAGCCATATCTAACAGAATATCGTCCAGCTTCCTGATCTTCCCGTAGGAATCCACCACCCCAACACCTAGCGCATTGAAAAATGGCAATATAGACGCATCACCCACAGTCACTAAATCCCACAGTGATTTATTGAGGCTGGACATCGTGGCCGCCATGCCGTCAGCACTGCCACCTGACATCTCGGCTACATTCTGCCATTTCTTGATGGTGTCCGCGTTCATGCCAAGGTTTTTACTGAGGAAGTGGAGCTGATCGTTTGAGCTGGATATCTCGCTAACCAGTTTTGCTAATCCACTGGAAACAAAAATCGTCGTGAACAGGCCAGCTAATGCTTTAACCGCACCGTTAATCGTCTTTTCCCAGTCCTGCGTTTTATCCGTCACGTCGGTGATATTATCAGAAAAACTCAGCACAACATTGGAAGTGCTTTTAGTGGTTTTGCCGACAGCTTCAGTCGATTTAGTTAGGGATTGATTAGACTGGTTTAAATTTCTGGTGCTGCCCGCGGCTTTATCGGTTCCATCAGACCATTTTACGACAGCCGTAGATGCACCGTCAGCTTTCTGATCCAGATCATCAAGCGCTTTAATCGCTTTATTCGCATCGTTTGCAAAGCCGGACATGTCCAGCTTGAGCGCAACAAGTAAGGTATCAACGAGAGTGGCCACTGAGTCTCCTTTTATTGAGATATAAAAAAAGGGCGCTCAAGCGACCCCGTTATTAGTAATTAAGCCTGCTTTTCACCACGTCAGGCGAGGTTTTATTACTGCTGATAACGGTGGTAAATATGAACTTCCACCAGCAGAGTACTATTTCCGCTCTAACTCAAAAACTCGACAAGAAGTAAGAGGCTTAGTTTATGATATAGGCAAAACAGTTAACTCAAAACCTGCTGTTTTAGTTACTGAGTCTAATGGAATAAGTTGGCAAGGACTTAATAAGGCTTAATCTTCGTCTGAATCATATGTAGGCTCTTCACTTTCCAAGGCCGCAAATGCTTTTCTTACACTGTGACCTAGGTATCTAGCCGTGTTATCGGGCAAATCAAATGTCTGTTGGTACTTGATTCTCAGTAGATCTGCCAGAACTTTTATTGCCGCTTCTTGTGAGTCATACGATAATTCTTCAAATTCATTGTTTTTCTCCAATTGTTTAATTTATCCGATTACACCGACCAAGCACTGCATTTACCGGGCTAAACGCATCGCTACTACTTAACGCAGCGATTATCCCGGCGTTCTGAGTGCCAATCAGGTAAGTAAAGTTGCTATTATCCCGGATGGCCCGATAGGAAACTTCTGTCTTGCTGCGCGAACCCGTACCCAAACTGGCGCTAAAGTAACCCCATGAACCCGACGGCCTAGCACCCATAGGCATAGCAGGATAGAGGTCGACGCCAATATATTTACTGTTCCCATCCGTACTTATATTCATCATCACTTTCGGGAAATACCCGGACGGAAAGTTTCTGAGGTTTTTCGGGTCATTGAAGATATGCGCGGGGTACATCTCGCAAAAATAGTTACCGTCGTAAATATCGAGCTTGCCCGCATCATCGGTATAGATGCCGCTATCTGCCAGTAACGCACACGGGAACAACAATAAAGCAATAGCTATTGGCTTTAACATTCGTCACCTCACGTAATGATGAGTTTGATTTAATTATAGCCACCCTGAGAGAGTCAAGTTAGTCAGATTTACTTAACTCCTCTATCAACCGCTTGTTATATTCGCTGACTTGGTTTATTTCAATCAGGTTCAGCGCAGCTTCCAGTCCGTATATCGTCGAGAGTTCGTGGTAGGAGGCATATCCAGATGTCACGACCTGATACACAATACTGGAAACGTTATTAGGTTCTGCCATCACGCCATCTCTTAGCGGCAGGCCAGCTCTCAGTTTTTCGAGTCTAAGCCAGCGCCTTGAGTTAAAAAATCAATGTGGATAGCCAGCGCCTCCTTTCGCAGTAGGAACATGGTCTTAACGTCCCTGATATCAGAATTGAACTCGATAGCGCGGGCATTGCCACCAGACGGAACGATTTGTACACAGTCGAGCAGTTCATTTAACAGTGGAATGCCATCCTCTGCTCGAATGTTGGATAACGCCTTAATGGCAACCTGTGCTATTGCCATCATTCCCATTGATGGACGGAGATCGCCAATATCAACACCACCATTGGCGATCGTGAATAACGCTCTCATCGCCCAGTCGTCCGCCTTAACAATAGGCATTTCAGTGATAACAAACATTTTGCCAGCATCACGGCCTGACTCGATAGTGATTGTTTTGGATTTCAGGTTAGACATTATGCGATTTCCTCTGCGCCGTTAGTGATCATGTTGAATTCGTAGCTGGTTCCGTCCAGTAGTTTTTTGCCGCTCGCACCACCTGTCATACTGATTAATCCACCCGTACCGGAGTAGCGTTTTTTGATGGAGGGAATTTCCACCACAATATCAATAAATCGCGTTTCCTTATTGCTGTTAAAGTCTTTTCGGATGTTCTCTAGCACTTGAGTAGAGGGACTATTCGCCTCTAGATATAACGTCCACTGCGTTTCGTGGGGGACGTAGCCGACAGATTGCTTCCCGTCCACCCCAATACGAGTTTCGCCTAGCGTGACCTTACCAAACTCCCATGCATTATCTGCCTGAAAGCCCTGAATTTGGACGTAATCGTCGTACACTCCTTTGCATCTCAGCATGAGTACGGCATTCGCTGAGGTAATCGTGTTTGGGTTATGCCCCATTGTCATAATATTTGCTCCTTACTGGACGTTAATTGATGGAAGCTCGACTTTCTGGACGCTGCCACCGTCTGCATACCAGAATTTCAGTGGCATGGATTTGCGTAATCCGCGAGTCTGTGCAGGAGTATTATCAATCGATACACACCACCCTTCAGCCTGAATCTGAGCCGCCGCATCAAAGCCTGCCTCGACGTTAATCTGTTTTTTCTGTTGCTCAGACAAGACGACGCCGCGTTGGATGCCGCCGAACCGTAACATTTGGTCTATAGGATCTTTAAGGGCGGCACGGTGGATAGCTTTTCCGGTTTCGTTATAGGGAATGGATTTGAAACTGGTGAGCATGGTCATTAATGCCAGTTGCAATTGACTGTTCAGGAATACCTGATTGACGTAACTATCCAACCACTTGAATTTGCCGGAAATAGAACCCTGATTAACGAATATAAACCGGTCGTTTGCCGTACCGTAAGCGCCGTAGAAGTTGAATCTCAACCGTAGCAATTCATCCGCCAGCGCCTTATCAGTCACGGTGGGCTTTAAACCCTCCTGACGGCGGAATGCAAATGTTGCTCGACCGTTCAGCTCATTGAAATTCAATGACGCCGCATAGGTACAGGCAAATGCACCGTGAGTGTGGTCGCCGTACATCAGGCACGTTCCACCGATATCAGATTCGAGAATGGCGCTAGAAATTGTCTCCAGCGCTACCAAATCACCGATGGAATACAGCACATGCACATAACGGTCATTTTGCAATGTCACCCATTTAGAAATGGCTATTTTCTCGTCTGTACTAAAATCATCGCCAATTGCCATAATGGAAACAAAATTAGTTACTGATTTGGTAATACGCGGCATCAGCTCATCAATAGTATCGGCATTGATACCCTCGTTTTTCTGTGCGCCCGCTTCCTCTGTCAGCCCCATGTATTCAGCCAAATCACCAGAACCGAAACTGATAGTGCCGCCCGTACCTTTTTTCGCGCCTTCAATGGCAAATGTACGGCTGGTAACATCATATTTGCATATGCCAGCTTTAGTCAGTGACACAGACACAGCCTCGGCCAATGCGGAATAAGATTTAATGTCGGCGGGCGTGATAGTGACTACCTGACGCTTACCGTCAATATCTAACTCCAATCCCTGCGGTATATGGTTAAAATCCCTGACGGGTACTTTGCTACCCACCAGCTTTGCAGCCTGATTGGTTGTCACCATTGACGCAATATACAGCGTTTCGGGTCTGGTTGTTGAGCCGACAAAACCCGAAAAGTAGACCTGTGCCGCTTCGTATTCTTTAGACTTCGTTCCGAAGATTTCTGAGACCTGTTCGGCGCTGCCGAATGCCTTCGCATCTAACATAGCACTAGGTGTGCTTTTGGTAATAAAAATAGCGTTCAATGCCAGAGGATTTCCGCCCGTGCCAACGACGCCGGGCAAAACGCTGACAATGTCACTCGCCGGAATAGTATTCATGGATATTCCTTAAATAGAGTTGAGATCGAGAGAGAATGAATCAGTGCTGTCCACTGAATAGGTGATTTCAGGGTTATATTGCAGTTTCACTTCAAGCATCACACGGTTTTCATACTGGTTGGCTTCGTTCACCAAAACCATTTTGCGTGGTTGCTCACTGTAGAGTGGCTGACATTTCTTGAATCGAGCCGTGGTATAACTCGACTGCCACAGGTTCGCCACCACCCGCGCGCGTGAATCAGCCTCATCACCGTAAAAATCTAACTGCATCGTCAGCTCTACAGAACGTTGCGCCGTAATCTCTGACGATTCGTGATGGTAATAATTAGCGATGTAATCAATGTCTCGTTCAAACAGAACATGCATTACAACGCCGTTTTCAAGAGCAGGAACATCATTTTGATATCCCTGAGTAACGTCGCACTGAAATAATTCAATGAGATATTTTCTAACCTCAATGAATAAATCAGCGTGAGTAACTGTTATTGTCGCCATAGCAGCACCTTAACCCATGTCGGATAAGACTCAATCACTTTGGTGACATTCCATTCGGATATCTCATCTTCCCCGTAAGCGGCAAATTTCATCCGGTCTGAGCCTTTCTGCTTCGTTCTCCGGATTGCTGAAATCTGTCCTCTGGCATAGGCATAGATGAATTGACCCTGCTGATTGATGACGCCCAGATGTTCTAAATCCTGTGTACTGAGGCTCTGTAGCTGGACGGTGATTTCATGCTCAGAATATTTGGGGATCTGCTTACCGGCATCGGTTGTCGTATAGCCATCATTTGTCAATAGAACAGCGCTGATATTCGGGTTAACGGTGGTGATGAGGCTATTGGCGATATTTTTAACGTTAATCATTTCTCTCCCTTGATCACTTCATAATCAATTGCCCGTTGCATACTGCCGGAATCCACCAGCGTTTGACCAGGTGATGCGCGTCCCTTACGGGTTTTTGCAGCAATAGTTGCTGGGGCATTCGGGGGCGGCAATGATTGTTCAATGCTATCTTTAATATCCGCTGCCATCACCATACCTAACGTGTTAAATGTTGCCTCAACACCACCTTCATCTTGTAATCGCCCCCGAAGCTGAGCACCAATGAGCCGCCCCCATTCCCCTGATTTATTGGCGATGGTAGTTCTCATAAACGGACGAGGTGGAATATTTTTCGTGCCGAATTCATTCGCGGCGGCATAGGGCGCGATTGGCTCGCCTGTATCTTCGTTGGTCGCACCTGCCAGTACCCCTGCCTGTACTTGAATGGTTGGTGTGCTGGCGATCCTTTCCAGTGCTGCTCTGAGCTTATCCCCACCTTTGATAGCCATGATCTACCCCCACGGGTGATAATGTTTCACTGCTGAATAGCGTCCACCTACAACATATTTGCGGGTTGCCTGCCAGTACATTTGCCCGCATGGCGTTATTTTAAACCATGAGGCATTGGCTACGTCTGGTACAGCAAACGAGACACTGACTGACCCCTCTGTTGCGCTGGCTGCTGGCCCCGCCCTATCGTTGTTTCCCCATAATGTTACTGTCGCAATATGGCAGGTCAGTAAGTGCAACAGTGTCTTGCGTTCCTGTATGCCATTGGGCTCATAGGGAATAATCGAATTGTCGGAGTTGTCCAGCAGCAGGCAGGCTACATCAAACGCCTGTTGTAATTGCCCGTCCGTCAGGATGCCGGTAAATCGAGGATACAATTTCAGGAACTCGCCACTGTCGAATGTGACGACGGCCATCAGGCGTTCTCCTTCGCAGGTTCTGTAGTGGTTTTGCTGGTATCAACTGGTTCACGACCGTGGCGAAGCTCTTTTTTCTCGCGGGCTTTATCGTTGGCACTCGTCTCTTTCTCATCCCAGATACAGAGGTTATTTCTGAAAATTTCCATCTCGCCATAGGTTTTCAGGATGTAATCCCATTTATCTGCATCGACCGTCGTTTCTCCATAGAGACCAATGGGAAGTTTGCCTTTTTCCTGTCCAAACAAATGAAAAGCGTTTCCTTTCAACACGACGCTGGAGCTGTCCGGCATGGGAAATTCGATTCCGTGCGGGTGATTCAGGCGAACGCTGACGGTTTTTCCTTTTGACATACTACTTTTCTCCGACATAAAAAATGACCTCCTGAGAGGCCATAAATTTTGATTGTTGTGTATGGGTTACATGCCTGTCATTTGAGCTACAGCGGCAGGGATTCGGATCACTGCGCCGTAAGTAGTGGCAGTGAATTTCTGCGAAAATGAAGACAACTCAGGCACAATACGTCCTGCACGCATTTTCTCTCCAAATCCTAGCAACCCTGTTTCCATGCCTGCTACTTTGGGGGCGATCATCTGCATAGTTTCACCACTCGCTCCGCCCAGTTGTGGTAAGTTCACAAACTTGAGGTTACTGAAATATGTCAACAGCATTTTCATGACCGATACATTGAAATCAGTTGCATCCCCAAGCTGTACGCGCAATGTTGGCGTTATGGCTAGAATCAACTCATCACGTTCAGAGACTAATCCCTGAGTCTGATTAACCAGGCGAGCAAACAGATTCAGCACGTCTTGGTACTTTTGCCGGGTATTTTTATCAACCCACTTAGTTGAACCTTTTTCTCCCGAAGGAGCGGCGGTTATTGCGGGGGGTAAGTTTGGATCATTTAGCGCACCGTAAATCTCACGACCAGCCACCCCCAACAAATAAAATTTATTACTATCAATGTCGATGGTTGTCGCAGCAGCACGCTGTTTATCTGCGGCTAAATTAATTTTCGCCCCAGATGCCATATCTGCTTCTAAATCACCATACTGAATGACAGTCTGGTAGCGATATTGTTCGCGAGTGTGCCACTCATTATTTGTACCGGCCTTGCCGGAATTTCCAAAATCCGAGTATGCCACTGTCCAACCTGAAACTTCATTCGCCCGCCACTTCATGTATGGCGTTGTCCAGTCTCCGCGTTTCTCTTCACTATACAATTCACGCGCATTACGTGGCGCAGTGAGTATTTCAATAACTGTTGGGTCTACATAGGCCAGCAATTCAGCCGGGACGGTAGAGTTTGGTGAGGTGACTAACGCCGCATCCTGAATCAATCGCGGCATATTATCACGGGTGATCCACTCGCGGGCACCATTGAAAACAAAGCCGTATTTTTTGGCCTGCTCAAAAGAAAGTTTACTCATTCTGTTCTCCGTACACGCATAACAGAGTCCACCCATTATTGCAGAGTGTCGTCATGCGTGAATATATCAGTCGGTAATTAGGCGGCGTGCCAGTTAGATATGATGGCTAGGTTACTATCAGCATCGTAGTATTTGACAACCCAGTCTGTTTTAACGTGCCCTTCAATCGTTGCTTTAGCATCGGCTGTCTGAATGCTGCCATCAGTCGTGGATGCAAACACGGTTTGACCAGTAGCTGCATTCTGATTTGTTGGTGCACACCAGTAATCACCACGAACCGCTATCGTGACGTCAGTTTGATCGGGGATCGTCATTGTTCCCGGTGATATCAGGTTGTAGTTGTAGTACGCCAGTATGCGTTCAACAAAGCCAATCGGTGCATCTTTACCTGTTGTGGAGGCTTTCACTTGCCTAAACGGATCTGTGCCTGCAAAGACAAAATGACCGACAGTGATATCGCCTTCCGCTCGTGGGTTTCCCTGCGTGTAAATTACGGGGTTTTGTGTGGCTCTGTCACCGGGAACTGCCGGAGCGTAGTACAGTCCGACCTGTTTTTGTAATGCCATAATAACCTCTTAAACTTTGATGTTTTTCAAGCCCGCAAATGGACCTTCTAGACTACTTGGCGCGGCATCCATAACCAGATTCTGTGTGAATGCAGAAGGCTTTTGCGCTGCCAGTATATCCACCATGCCTTTATACGCGGCTTTGTCGTATTTATTGGGGTCATAGCCTTTGTTTTTCAGTGCGTGCGCATAAATCGCTTCGGCGCTGTCAAAAGCCATAATGTCCAGTTCACCCACCAGCGAGCGGACTTTTTGCCCGGCTTCATTGAGTGCCCGGAAGTGCCCCTTGGTCTGTTCAATAGCCTGCTGACGGATGGTGTTAGCGTCCATCGTGATTACTGGCTCCCGATCCATGGCTGGCGACTCCTTCTTGTTATCACCTGTGTTTTCTCCTGTTGGGTTATTATTCACCGTCTTAGGGACTTCTTTTACCTCTCCGTTATCCCCAACGGGCGTAGAGGCTGAATCGCCCTCTGCTAGTTCATGGGCAAACTGCATACCGCTAATAAAAGTCTGTACTACGGCTTCGTCATCTGTAGCTAACCCTAAGCTCGTCATTTTCTCTTTGACGGCATCATTATCTATCACAAACTCAGTCGGCTTCTGGTTTTCAGCTGACTGAGCCGCATTCGGGTTATCCTGTGTGATAACGCTGTTATTTTCTGCACTATTCGGTGCTGTGTTTTCTGGCGACATTACATGTTCCTGTAATTGAGACGGTAATCCGTCATGTACGTACACATCGGGACCTGCCCGACCTTCTTTAACCAGTGCAACATGATTCCCTCGGATATTTCTCATGACGAAATCATATGGGACACTGTCAAACTCACCCGATGTGAAATCAGGCTCAAAAAAATAGCCACAACTGAGTTCCTTTAACGAACCATCCTGAATAGCATTAATTGCCATCTGGTCAGTTACGGTCAATGCGTTATCCAGATAGGGTGAATCCCAGACTGGAGTTGTACCGATAGAACCTATTCGTAATTCTTTTAATGGCTGTCCGGCACTATCCTGTTTATGGATATAGAGCAGAGGAACGCCGTTAAAGGCAGATTTAGCTTTTTCCAACTCTCCGGCGGGGCGATAGCCGTAATAAAGTCGATCTGGCTCTAATTCCAGATTCTCCCAACCCGGAATCTCTCGCCCGATATACGGTACGACCTGCTCTTTGGTGAGGTGCGTCCGTGAGACGTGAAGGTAGCCGTTTTCATCAATGCGTCGCCGGCTTCCCTCGTCAAAGACGACCGAATTTGTTTCTTTAGGCATAAGTTAAGAACTTCCTATTGGAGGAATAACAGGGCGAAAATCACACTTGCAGTTAATCAGCTCTCCGGGGTGAATATGCCGCTGCACATGCGGGTCATAACAGCCCTCACTGAGTGTGAAACGCTGACCGTTCATCTTGATATGTGATTCACGGTAGGATTTACTGCCACCCGCACGGTGTATCCAAATTCCCTCAGCGATCCCCGATGATTTGCAACGTTCCCGCGCGATAGCATTAGTGGCTTTAGCGTTCTGGTCACGGGCAATCGTTTTAGCGCGGTTTTCAGTCAGGCTATAACGTTTCTTTAGCTCTTCTTTCAGGAATCCAATATCTCGCCCATTGACTACGCTCTGTTGTACCAGTGTTTGAACTTGTGTCAGATATAGCTCAGGAATGGACTTAATCAGACTGACTTGCTGCTCGTACAAGCTATCTAGCACGTTTTGTACAGCAGGAGTGAGCCGCATATTGACGGTGATACTGTCTGCTTTTAGTTTGTTTTTCACCGAAGTTGACGCATAGGTATTAGCTCGGTTAACAAACCATACCGCAATAGAGTCTGCTATTTGGTTGAACTTCATTCTCCATCTTCCCATAACCGAGAACAACTTTTGGTTCAACTCCTTAGCCGGGGAAGCATCACTGACAATGTTAGGCTGCTGGCGTTTGTATTCTGCCGATATCCAGTAATCAACCGAGTCCGCCATTTCCTGTATCAACCCCTGCATTCGGCGGTAGTACTCCCTCTCCAGCCCAGCGTTGGGGCGTGTAGACTTGCCCGTTTTGGCTTTCCGTTTCTTCCCCATAATTAACCTCTGGAACATCATCAACATCAATGCCGAAATAATCACCATCAGGATCAGCGGACAAGCGTTGCCTGACCTCTTTCTCTGAGATAACCCCTGTATCAATCAATGAAACATCCCGATCAGTCTTAATCTTCTGTGTTTCTGCCGCTGCCTTGGCGTCATCCTTATTCAAATCAACAAAATCGAATGTGACGGACTGAACCAGTCGACCCAGTGTGACAATTTGGATAATGTCAAGCGCCTTTTGCAATCCTGCGCGGAAGATTTTTTCCTGCTGACTCTTAACGTGGTCGTTGTAGTTACGGATATCACTGTCCCCGGTCGCATTGAATCCGCTAGGGGATATACCTAATGACTTCACGGCTGGAGTTCTGTTAATCACCACAATTAATTCCAACATTTGACGGACGATATCAGTCACACCAGAGAGCGGAGTCTCTAACTTGACAATATCCTCCATATCCTTATCAATCGCCAAAATGCCATCGTTTGAGCGAATGGAAGCCAAATAAGCCAGCCGCCCATCTAATGATCTGGTTGCATTTGGATTGGTTAAGATATCTTCCATATTGGTTTTAAATGCAGTTAGAGAGAATTTCTCCAGTAACCGCGCGGCTGATGTCCGACTGTCCTGAAAGTGGATCACGTAGTCATACAGCAACTGCGCCTGTGGCATCCCCATAAAATTGTATGAAGGTTTCAGTAGAATCGGGACTTCATTACCACAAATGCGTATTAGACGGGAACCGTGAACTTCTTTACCCAGTATCCACCATGTATCAGGGCTAAAATAGCGTGGACTCAGTGGGTCAGTGCTTTCATATCTGCCCGGAAAGATATTGATAGGTTCCACCAGCACAAAGCGTTTGAAATTTTTCAGTTCTGCCGATTTTTCTGAGATATCCAGTGGCATCAGTAATTGATTATCTGTAGCGCCCGTATCAATGAATATTAAGCAGCCGCCGAAATAACCGTTATATTCAGCCGCCTTGTGAAAAATATCTTTGACTCTAAAATTAATCAGGGCGTCTTCAATCGCTTTTTTGTCTTCGGTACTGTCACCTTGGCTGTCAATATCCACCGCTTTGATGCCTATCCACTCCCGTGTCATATCATCAACCACGGTTTCAATACAGGCTCGGATCAGGCCGTTCTGCGTGAGCGAGGATAAAGCGGCATAGCCCATAAATGACGGCCCCAGAGCATAACCTTGACCGTGCTCCCATGCGTGCTGGATCAGAGTATAGGCTCCAGTAGAACTTAATGAGGCATCCATTGCTAGCGTGACTTCTTTGGGGGTGCCTAGTGTTTTTGCCGGGCCATAAATATCTTTGACTTCTTCATAGGTCGGGATGTATTGCCTATCATCTAATTTTTCCAAAAGGGATTCAGACAAAGCCAATCCTCGCCGTGGCTTTGCAGCCTGACGCTTTTTATTTCTTGCCATAGTAATTTTTACCAACGAGTAGCGTGACGTGAATTGCGTATCGCCTGATTAATAATATTCTGATTCATGCTGATCCCGCGTCTCTTTTGATACAGGTCGCGTAACGCCTGCGTCATACAATCCACCACATCATCATGCGCCCCCACTGGGAATGTAGTGATTTCATTCACCGCATCCACTACCCAGGGTGCCGTATCTGGATGAGGCAGGTAAATATTGCCCGCTTCCCACTCAGCAGTGACCGCATGAGCGCGGGCGACTTTACTACCGTCCGGCTCGACGGGGATCAGCCCTGATATCGTATTTTGCAGGGTGTTAATAACCGCAGGGCCATTGGCTTTGTCTTCCACCAGCTTACGGCGACCATCAGGAAAATCTTTAGCCATTTTCTTAACTGCTTTCAGGGTTTCAGTAAATGTCATACGTGCACGTGTTTGATGCAATAAATAAGAGTTTGCCCCTTTTTTACCCCACACTTGACCGACCACATAGTCAGTGCCCTCGCCATCCTTAAAAGTCATATCCCAGCTATGGATCACCTTGTCGAATTTATCTGGTAAGTCTTTCGGTAGGTAATAGTTCACCCAGTCTTCTTTAAAGATCGTGCCACCAGAGGGCTTTGGTGATTGCTGGTACATCGCTGACCAGAAGTAATCGCCCAGAATGGCTTTAGTATCTAACAGTTTTTCGATGGGATGCAGCTCTGGTACTAGTGCCTCCCCTTGCTCATTGATAGCAGGAAAAGCCAACACCTTCGCTTTCTGACTGATCTTAATTACCTTGCCGGACAAATCATCCGTCGCCCAACGTGTCGCCATGATAATCTCACCGCTGTTTTTTGACAGTCGGGTCTTGAATGTAGAAACGTACCAGTTCCAGATCGCATTCTTGGTGGTTGCACTCAGGGCTTCTTTTGAGTTCTTGATAGGGTCGTCAATAATGCCTAAATCTACTTTCTTGCCCGTTAATGGACCGCCTACACCCTGGCCGATGTAACTTCCCTTGTGATCTGGAATATCAAAGCCGTTCAGATTGCGCTTTGCATCTATCCCGCTCTTGGGCCTATTACCTAGTAATGCATGTGGGAATAGATCGTGATATTCCTCGGTCATCATAATACGTTGAACATCACTGTTCATGTCCGAAGCTAATTCTTTACCGTATGACAACCCAGCCACACGTTTATCTGGGTACTTCCCGAAAAAGTAGGCAGGCAGATAACGTGAAACAATGTCTGACTTCCCGTGCTGAGGTGGTGCGCCCAATATAAGGATCGGGCGCTCACCTGCCACCATATCGAGTAGAAATTCGTCCAATGCCGCACAAACCTGTCGAGAGAAATCACTGGTAATATACTCAGGATTTATGTATTGGATGAACTCATGCAAACTACGTCGCGCTATCTCTCTCTCGATAGCCTCATCCAACATTGCATTATCAATATCCATGTCAGCACCGAAAGTGAGGAAAATAAGCGTTTCACACCAAAATCACCTCGAAATGATTTTCGGGATTTTGTTAACAAATCAGTCACAAATAATCACCCTAAAATCAGGCAGAAGAGTAAGGATTTTACCCGCTTGAGGTGACATTTTGCTTGAGTTGAAAATCGGCGATTCGCATAAGTACCATTATGTTAAATAGGGCTACTTTTCACGATTTTTTCTCAGTTCCATCAATTGCTCAAAACTCAGATGACTGAGGTCGATATTGTTCGGTGTCATGGTTCCGTCAGTAGAACTTAAATCAACTTTTTTAGCCGATTCCCATCCCATTAATTCAGACAGTTGTTTAATAGCCGCTTTCGGGTCATGGAGTTTTAATTTAATGCCGTCCTTACCAGTGGTCAGTTCGGAAATGGCGCTAAGTGCTGCCGGATTCTGCAACGCTGAATCTTTAAATTGCCATGTGGCTTGGAATACTGGCCTGCCCTCGTCGTCTTCACCTATCTGACTGTTACGGAACTCAGCGATATCATGGAGGGAAACACGACCCATTGCAGAAAGACGCTCTAAGGCTTCCTGGCGGCTCATAACAGCCTCAGAAACGGCTTGTTGGTTCATAGCATCGAGAAAAGTCTTAACGTTAGGATTTGTTAAGATTTCAGAAGAAGTTGCTCTGGCTGATTCATTTGTTTTGGCCTTTCCTCCTGCCTGTTTGTAGGCATCTGTTTGATTCAGTCCCTTCAAGATACCTAACACGAATTTCTGCTGAAGTTTCGTTAAGACATCAAAGAGAACCTTCTGCTCTTTTGTGAGCTGGTTTTTCTTTTGTGCCATTTCCTTCCCTTACTTCGATAACTCGCAAGCCATCTTCATGACCTGCTCTAATTCTTCGTGATTGAGTCCGTAGTATCGCTTGAGTTTGACGATATCCAGCAACATCTTAGCCTTAGCTTCTTCTTTAGGAGCAATATCAGGCACAGGTCTGATCGGACGCAGTCCCAGTGGTATCTGGTGCTCAGGCATATTTACCTCTCTGTAGTTGAATTCAGAACAAACAACTGGCTCGGTTTGTATTTTGATAAACACTTCCGCTGATAGTCTGCCGTGTCTCGATTAAATCAGCGCAGGATCGGCACTGCGCACAAATTCACGAAGCAATGCCTTAACCTGACGGACATTACCGCGACCACTTACTTTCAAACATGATGTATTGCCTGCGCGCTTATAAATGGCAACTACGCTTCCAATAGCCATTGTGATTACTGAGTAGTCACCTGCCTTTTGAGTTTCGATAAGGACTTTTTTCATATTTACCTCATTCAGAATAAACGACTAGACGTGAATTGAATTTATGGTTAAACGCCGGTGATTTGATTAACCACACCCGTCAAAAACTTACACAAAACTCTATCAAGCACCCGTTTTAGGTTACTTTTGCTCTTTCAATCGTTTTTCTTGTTCACTCTGGAACTCGGCTTTTGCCATAGCCCCTATTGCATAGATAGCACCCAGGACGAACCATCCCTGATACACAACAAAAATGACAAATGCAGTATCAGTCAGCATGTCGTAACACCGAAAAGGGGTAGGAATGTGTTTGTAATCTTTAACCAGTGAATCCCTGCCAAATAAATACCCTAAGAACTTAAGCACACCAAAGAGCCAACCAGCGAAATAACCAACATTCACAAAACCCTCGGTATTCTGTGTGACGCCAATAAACAAAAAGGACGCGATAATTGCATCCAGAATGATTGCATATATATATATTTCATCACTAGGTTCTCTTACCTTTGGGTTTCTCTGCCGAATACTTACTCGCCCATGCCTTGGCGATACTCAGACAATCATCAAACAACTTACCTTTCCGGCTGACTGAGGCTGAACGGCGGTAATGCTCTTTCGCCCGGTCACTCGCCATCCCTGCGATAGATGAAGAAAAGCCGAGCTTGATTAACTCGGCCTGTACGTTCTTCTCGATGAATTGTTCAGGGGTCATGCGGGTTCTCCCTCTTCATCAGGGAAATCCCCTAAATCACACAACTTGAACTGGATAAGGTCTTTCACCAGTTGCTCGGCTTTCTTGATTGCCTTCTTTTCTCTCTTGCGCAGCGTCATCAGGCTACTGCCTTTCTGCCCATGCTCAGCAAAAGAGAACTTCTCAGCATGGGCCACCCTATCTTGCATTTGTTGGATGGTGAGGTCTGTCAATCCTGAGAAATCGAGCAAGTTAATATCCTTACTGCCTTCCAGTTCCGTCATGTGATCGAATACTTGAGCTTGTAGTTCATAACTGTAACTCATTGCCATCAGACAAGCTTCACGTTTGGGGAATCGGTAGCATGGCTGGGTTCTGCCTTTATCATCCGTGTAATCGGCGAAAAATTTCGCTGATTGCTCTTCACCCAACACCTTGGGAACTTTCTTAAGAAAATCCTTGTGTTGCAACTTCCGGTATTTCTTGCAGGGGAATGTTAATCCTTCCGCCTCAGCTTTAGCCTTACGGTCAGCGTTGATGTAATCCACCATTTCCAGACTGGTCATGGTGGGTGCTTCTGTTACAGGCAAGTTTGTTTTCTTTGTTGTTATTAATTGCATAGGGTTTAGTTCCTTTTAGTGATAAACCTTGCGCTCCAGGAATGACCAGCCCAAAGAGGGTTAACCAGACCACTACCGGTATTCCTCAAGGCTTATCCTGAAAGGTTCTTTGGTGTTTGTGCTTCGAGCGAGAAGCGGCGAAATTCAGATATAAAAAATGCCACCAGCCCGTGTGCGCTGGGTACGCGATGGGAACGGGTGGCAGCATGGGTTATTCCTGTAGCCACTCAGGGAATGGACAGAGGAATAAAAAAGCCCCTGCTTATTCAGAGGCTCATTGGCATTCAGTCTTTATATAATCCTGCACCCCCAGAATTATTTGCTCTGGGGTGTAATCCCGCATTATTTTCCATCTGATTGTTGCCGATACATCATAATCACTAAACCACCTTTCGTAGCTATTTTCATGGTGCGACCATCCTGTATCCGGTCAAGTTCAAATGCATCGTACAGCTCGTTAACAGCCTTCTGTTTTTTCTCTTCTTTGCGGAGTTTGACACGCGCCGTGAAGAGTGATTCAAAAACCCATTTCCAAGCTCTAATCAAAATGTATAGGTAGCCAATAATCATTAGGCCACCGGTCATGCAGTTAATGATTGCCTCACTCATTATTCCCTCTACACTCAGCCCTAACATAATCCTGCAAATATCTCAGTTTTGCCCGGTCGTTGATGATGCCTTCTCGGATATCGAGAACATCTGATCCAGTTTCTCCAGTGAGTTCGACGGTGGTGTCATTGACCACGCCGCCGGAGGGAGTGGTTTCAGACACGGGAC
>NZ_CAWMEB010000311.1:0-497 GCF_963866145.1 Xenorhabdus sp. NBAII XenSa04 | reverse complement strand
CTGTCAGATAACGCATCCAGGCCGATATAGACAATGCCGTTCTTGCGGATCACCTGTTCCCAGTCGAAGATAGGGCGCAGATCCGCCATATTGAGATAATCCGGCGAGAGCAGTTCTGAAATTTTTCCGGTGGTCAGCTTTTCCAGCAGGGGCAGCAGAGAGGCAACAATTTTATCAAAATAGGTGCGGTCATAACGCACCGCTGAGCGTAATCCGTCCAGAATTGGGTCGTAGAGTTGTTTACCCGCGTCTGAACTTAACGTGACTTCCATTGCCCACAGCCGGAACGCATCCGGCTGCCCCTGCATATTGCGCGGGATATCTTTTTCTTTCAGCTTACCGAGGGTTTGATTGATTTGTTCCAGCAGGGCGGGTTGCCTGTCTGCCATCACTTTGGTGGCATAGAGCTGATACAGCTCACTGATATTATTGACGTAACGTGTGATAAGCGTGTAATCCGGCCGGTGTCCCAGGGCAACTAAAGCACGGGCGACAAT
>NZ_CAWMEB010000310.1:0-202 GCF_963866145.1 Xenorhabdus sp. NBAII XenSa04 | reverse complement strand
ACTTATTATGTGAATGCAAGCACATTAAGGAATGCAATAAAAAACAATAACATATAAAGAGCCACCATGAAAAAATAAATAAAACCCTATGATTTATATTTTTTGTGAACTCAAACCCATCACGAAATTTATATATAAACTGAAAAATCGAAGCATCAAACCCTTAATTAAACTATCAAATATATTTCATAATAATTTTTTC
>NZ_CAWMEB010000309.1:0-257 GCF_963866145.1 Xenorhabdus sp. NBAII XenSa04 | reverse complement strand
TGTGGCGGCATTTCGTCCAGTGTCCGGCCTAAGATCTCGTGCGCCAACTGATTGGCCAGCCGGATATCGTCTTTGGTCACTTCGATGTATTCCAGTGTCTTGCCGCGATGTTCGGCCGTCTTGATGTCCCGCTGGTACTGGTGCAACAAGGCGATACTTTGGATCAGGGTGAGATATTTCATATGGTCACGGCGGGTGCGGGTTTTGTCTGACATAAAGGTCAGTTGCGACGCATACGGATTGACCACATTCAGCGG
>NZ_CAWMEB010000308.1:0-547 GCF_963866145.1 Xenorhabdus sp. NBAII XenSa04 | reverse complement strand
AGCAGGTGCCCGCGACTGCCGCCGTGGATCAGCAGGTATTCCATCTCAGCCAACCGCTGGCAATGCACTTTGAGTTGATTATCACTCCATTGAGTAAAGTCGCGGATATCCCGCCGGGTAAAGCGCACTTCCCGTAACGTCTGCTGCCCGGCCGCGGCCATCTCGTTCGCCATCTGCTGGATCAGCAATAACAGCTTGCGCGTCTGCGGCGGCATTTCGTCCAGCGTCCGGCCTAAGATGTCGTGCGCCAGCTGATTGGCCAGCCGGATATCGTCTTTGCTGACTTCGATATATTCAAGCCGCTTGCCGCGATGCTCAGTGCTCTTGATCTCCCGTTGGTACTGGTGCAACAGCGCGATACTCTGAATGAGCGTCAGGTATTTCATATGGTCACGGCGGGTGCGGGTTTTGTCTGACAGGAACGTCAACTGGCTGGCATACGGATTGACCACATTCAGCGGTTTCAGCAGCCGCTGGGCGTTCTGGTGCAACGTGGTGAGATAGTCCCGCTCATTTTCAGCCAGCAGGCCTTCGAGGGTTTGCTTCT
>NZ_CAWMEB010000307.1:0-250 GCF_963866145.1 Xenorhabdus sp. NBAII XenSa04 | reverse complement strand
GGCGGCATTTCGTCCAGCGTCCGGCCTAAGATGTCATGCGCCAGCTGATTGGCCAGCCGGATATCGTCCTTTGTGACTTCGATATATTCCAGTGTCTTGCCGCGATGCGCTGCCGTCTTGATTTCCCGCTGGTATTGGTGCAGCAGGGCGATGCTCTGAATGAGGGTCAGGTATTTCATATGGTCACGGCGCGTGCGGGTTTTGTCTGACAGGAACGTCAACTGGCTGGCATAGGGATTGACCACATTCA
>NZ_CAWMEB010000306.1:584-982 GCF_963866145.1 Xenorhabdus sp. NBAII XenSa04 | reverse complement strand
GTGAAGATACGGACATGCCAAAGGTCATCCTGTGTCAGCGTCCGGCTTTCTCCGTTCGGGAACGTCACCTGATAGTCCGGCTGCCAGTCACTGTTCAGTTTGGCGACCACGCAGCCCGGATCCAGCGGCAGCAATTCCACCACCTCACCGAGGGCCCTGACCTTATAGGCATAGAAATTACCCCGCAGGCACAGGCAGGCAATCAGCAGCTCCCAAAATTCCTGCGGCGTCATATAATTGTTCGGCTTCACTGACAGCAACTTATGCAACCGTTCTTTGACGGCACGCTGGTTACCCAGCTCCAGTTGTTCATACAGCGAACAGGGCAGCATACCGACCGATTCCGCCAGCACCCGCACACAACTGAACACTGCGGTTAACTGCATCGCTAACTGCGG
>NZ_CAWMEB010000306.1:0-532 GCF_963866145.1 Xenorhabdus sp. NBAII XenSa04 | reverse complement strand
AGCCAGAAACCCGGTAAGGAGGCCTGATGTTTTTCCCCGGATTATTTCGTAAATCCGCCGAACCGATGACCTCCCGTGATTTAAGTGAGCTGATTGGTCTCTCTTATGACACCTACAGCGGACGGCGCGTCAGTCCGCAGTTAGCGATGCAGTTAACCGCCGTGTTCAGTTGTGTGCGGGTGCTGGCGGAATCGGTCGGTATGCTGCCCTGTTCGCTGTATGAGCAACTGGAGCGCGGCAATCAACGCGCTGTCAAAGAAAGGTTGAATAAACTGCTGTCAGTGAAGCCCAATAACTATATGACGCCACAGGAGTTCTGGGAGCTATTAATTGCCTGCCTGTGCCTGCGGGGTAATTTCTACGCCTATAAGGTCAGGGCCCTCGGTGAGGTGGTGGAGTTATTGCCGCTGGATCCGGGCTGCGTGGTCGCCAAACTGAACAGTGACTGGCAGCCGGAATATCAGGTGACGTTCCCGAACGGAGAAAGCCGGACGCTGACACAGGATGAACTCTGGCATGTCCGTATCTTCAC
>NZ_CAWMEB010000305.1:0-203 GCF_963866145.1 Xenorhabdus sp. NBAII XenSa04 | reverse complement strand
CCTAAAGGGGTGATGGTCGAACACCGCAATGTGCTGCGTCTGATTATCAATAACGGTTTCGCCGATATTGGGCCTGATGACTGTATCGCCCACTGCGCCAACGTTTCATTTGATGCCGCTACCTGGGAGATCTGGGCGGGCCTGGTGCATGGGGCGCGTATCCTGTTGATCCCCGAAAAAACTTTGCTACAGCCGGATTATTT
>NZ_CAWMEB010000304.1:0-706 GCF_963866145.1 Xenorhabdus sp. NBAII XenSa04 | reverse complement strand
GCGGTTGACGTCTATGCTTGAAGATGCCGCGCCGGTCGTTTTGCTGACCCAAACGTTGCTGATGCAGACAACGCTGATACTAACAACACAGTTAGACAAACTGGCAAACCCTGTTCCCACCGTAACCCTTGACGATCTGGAACCGTTCCTGACGACACAACCCGCTCATAACCCGGATGTGCAGGCACTGGGGCTGACATCACACCATCTGGCTTATGTGATCTATACCTCCGGCTCAACCGGCGTTCCCAAAGGGGTGATGGTCGAACATCGTAACGTGCTCCGTCTTATCATCAATAATGGTTTCGCCGATATTGGGCCTGATGACTGTGTGGCCCACTGTGCCAATATGGCTTTTGATGCATCAACCTGGGAAATCTGGTCAGCCTTACTCAATGGCGGACGCTTGTATGTGGTTCCACAATCCACACTGCTTGACCCGCCACGTTTCCGTGACTCACTGATCAGAGGACAAGTGACTGCCCTCTGGTTAACTGCCGGCTTGTTCAACGAATATCTCCCCGATATCAAACCGTTGTTTGGACAGTTGCGTTATCTGCTTGTTGGCGGGGATGTCCTCGATCCGAGAAAAATCCAGCAGGTGCAATTGGCTCAATCGCAACCGTTGCACTTGCTCAACGGTTATGGCCCAACGGAAACCACGACGTTTGCCGCCACTTATGCCATTACTTCCGCCGTCGATATT
>NZ_CAWMEB010000303.1:0-424 GCF_963866145.1 Xenorhabdus sp. NBAII XenSa04 | reverse complement strand
GTTGCTTAAATGCAACCCAAATCGATGTTTGTTGGATGAAATCACAGATTTTACACAGTCTGTGCCAATAGCAGACATCCATAGAACTGGAGCTTCAACCGTGGCAAAGTCAGCCCATAATAATTCTGAGTTATCAATTAACCTGTAGCAATTCAATTTCCAACCTCTGCAATAGAAGCCAATATACCTAAACATGAAACACCCTGTTGATGTTGGCACTGTTGCAACGTTTTGCTGGAGATGCTTACCCCCTACCACATTTTGTGATTTCTATTACTACAAACGCAATATGTTGTGAAAATGGAGCTTCATTTTTTATAGAAATCAAACTTTGCAACAGTGCCCATTTAATTTGGTTTTAAGCTTCTTGCTTAGTGGACGCAAGAACAATTTCTCTGATGCATATATTTTGAGGTTGGCTGTA
>NZ_CAWMEB010000302.1:0-259 GCF_963866145.1 Xenorhabdus sp. NBAII XenSa04 | reverse complement strand
TGGGGCACAATCCGGCAGTGGAGCCGCTGGCGGCGGTGTCGTCAGTGGAGGAGGGGATCGGGCGGCAGGCGCTGTTGCAGCGGGTGATCGCCTTTTATCACCAGACCCTGCTGAATGCGCCGGAAGCACTGGCCTACCTGAAAAAACGCCGCCTCGATCACCCTGAATTGGTCAGCCATTTTAAGCTGGGCTTTGCCAACCGCACCCTGGGGTATCGCCTGCCTGCCAAGTCACTGAAAGCCGGGGCGGAGATCCGCGC
>NZ_CAWMEB010000301.1:0-25046 GCF_963866145.1 Xenorhabdus sp. NBAII XenSa04 | reverse complement strand
TAAACCGAGGTTTTTTACAATCCTTAGATCCTTATGATCCTAGCTAAGATCCAATCTCCTATCCCCTGAAAACCAATAAATAGAGGTGAAAATGACCCAATTTAGCTTGTCAAAAAATAACCAAAAACTCGAATTACTTGAAATAATATTGAATAGAATAAATTTTAAACCAATTTTGAGCTAAAAATAGACTAAAAAAGGTCATTGTTTGGTCAATAAAAGACTGCCCTCACAAAAAACTACTCATTTCTCTCTCCTATACAAAAACAAATCAAATATAAAATTAACATATTGATTATTAATAAAAATATTAATATAGATTTGTACCTTCCCCCACACACAGCCAATCGAATGATTTCCCACGTCCAATCCGCCAATATATCAGCACACCTTAACAGGAGAGAACGCTAATATGGCACAAGATTATCATCACGGAGTCCGTGTTCAGGAAATTAATGAAGGTACTCGTACTATCACTACCGTTAGCACTGCTATCGTAGGTATGGTTTGTACTGCTCCTGACGCAGACGAAAAAACATTTCCATTAAATACTCCAGTCCTGATTACTGACGTTATGAGCGCCAGTGGTAAGGCTGGAAAAAAAGGCACTTTGTCTGCATCACTAAAAGCAATTGCTGCTCAGGCTCTGCCTGTGACTGTGGTTGTTCGTGTGGCTGAGGGCGAATCTGAAGAAGTAACCGTTTCTAATATCATCGGTGGTGTCACTGATGCAGGTAAGAAAACCGGTATGCAGGCATTGTTGGCAGCACAAAGCCAACTCGGTGTTAAACCACGCATTCTGGGCGTTCCGGGTCTGGATTCAAAAGCAGTTGCTGTTGAACTGGCAAGTGTTGCTCAGAAACTAAAAGCAATGGCGTATGTCAGCGCTTATGCCTGCAAAAATATCTCAGAAGTGATCAAATATCGCGACAATTTCAATCAGCGTGAGCTGATGCTGATTTGGCCAGATTTCCTGAGTTGGGATACCGTTACCAATAGCGAAGCTATCGCGTTTGCAACCGCTCGTGCTCTGGGTCTGCGCGCCAAAATCGACGAAGAGACTGGCTGGCATAAGACCCTGTCCAACGTTGGTGTCAACGGTGTGACGGGTTTGTCTGCTGATGTCTTCTGGGATCTGCAAGATACCGCGACTGACGCTGATCTGTTGAACAAAAGTGGCGTCACTACACTGATCCGCAAAAACGGTTTCCGCTTCTGGGGTTCCCGTACTTGTGCAGATGATCCACTGTTCCAGTTCGAAAGCTACACCCGTACCGCTCAGGTTCTGGCTGATACGATGGCTGAAGCGCACATGTGGGCAATTGATAAACCACTGACCCCATCGCTGGTACGCGACATTCTCGAAGGTATCAATGCCAAGTTCCGTGAACTGAAAGCAGGTGGCTATATCATCGATGGCCGCTGCTGGTATGACGACAAAGCCAACGATAAAGACACCCTGAAAGCAGGCAAATTGACCATCGATTACGACTATACCCCTGTACCGCCACTGGAAAACATGATGTTACGCCAGCGCATTACAGATAGTTACCTGATGGATTTCGCAAAAAGTATCAATAAATAAGGGGCTAACTGATGGCATTACCTCGCAAACTTAAGTACCTGAACTTGTTCAATGATGGCAACAATTATCAGGGTATTGTGGAAGAGCTAACTCTTCCTAAGCTGAGCCGTAAACTGGAAGCCTACCGCGGTGCCGGTATGAACGGCAGTGCAATGGTGGATCTGGGTCTGGATGAAGGCGCACTGGATGCGGAATTCACTCTGGGTGGCGTCGAAGCTCAACTGTACAAACAGTGGGGCATAGCACAAGTTGATGGCGTTATGTTGCGCTTTGCTGGCTCTTTTGAGCGCGAAGACACGGGTGACGTGGTTGCAGTTGAAGTTGTTATGCGTGGCCGTTTCCAGGAATTCGATCACGGTACTTATAAACAAGGCGACAACACTCAAACCAAAATTACCGCTAAAAACACTTATTTCAAACTGACTTGGGATGGTGAAGAACTGATTGAAATCGACACCGTCAACATGGTTGAGAAAGTGGGCGGAGAAGATCGCCTGGCGCAGCATCGCCGCGCTATCGGTCTTTTTTAATCACTCTTTTATTAACAAATTTAAAACTTATTCCCTGTCTCAATCAGCATAACGCGGCTGAGACAGGTTTTTACTCGGATAAACAAGGTTGAATTATGACTGAAGCACTGAAAACTCAAGATGAAGATCTGCGCACAATCGAATTGGAAGCTCCACTGGCGCGAGGCAACGGAAAAATCACGGAAGTGACGGTACGTAAACCTACCAGTGGTGCGTTGCGCGGTGCTCGTTTACAGGCACTGCTGGAAATGGATGTGGATTCTATGTTGCTGGTTCTGCCACGTGTTACCACTCCTGCATTGACCAAAAATGACCTGATGATGATGTCACCTGGTGATCTGATTAATCTCAGTGTGGAGGTGGTCAATTTTTTGTTGCCGAAGTCGGTCAAGTCCGATTCCCAGAACGATTAACCGTTGATGAACTGGTGGCAGATATTGCCACCGTTTTTCACTGGACTCCGGCAGACACAGATGAAATGTTATTGTCGGAATTATTGGACTGGCGACATCGGGCCATTTTAAGAAGTGGTGCAGAAAATGAGTAATATACAGTCACAGCTTAACAAAGTACTGAGTACTGTTGGTAAGCTGACCAGTTCCTTTAAATCTTTTCAACAGCATCAGAAAAAACTGGTAGGTTCAGTAGATAAAATTTATAACCAGTTTAAAAAACTCAATAAGAGTGTTGAAAAATTAAAACCCATTATAGGTTATGCGCAGGAAACTGCGCGTATGCGGGCCGAACTTAAGGCCTATAATCAAACAATTAAACAATCTTTTTCTGTGCGGCAAAATTCCCCAAAAGTGATACAGGTAAATGCCGCCAGCCAATCAGCTAATGTGGTCCAAATGACCCAGAATGTCCGACAGGAAAATTCATCCAGTAAAAAAAATGAATTTAATCTTGGTGTGACAGGCAATATGACTAACAATTTTAAATTGTTAGATAAATTGGTTATTAATATTAATCCTCAGATAACTATTTTATTTGGCATGCTGAATAAAATTAATGGGGTTTTGAATTTAACTGCTGGTTTTGTAAAAGTCACATTCCAAACATTAATTAGTCATATACAAATATTTGGTAATATCGGCATAAAAGCATTTGATACGTTAAGAATCAGATTAAATATATTTGTCTTGCTGGGGATTCAGGCATTTGTGGAATTAAGGGCCAGTCTGAACTTTTTTGTACAATTAGGTATTCGGGCTTTTGTCGCGCTAAGAACGAGTTTGCGCTTTTTCGTGCAATTGGGGTTGCAGGCATTTGTGGAATTAAGGGCCAGTCTGAACTTCTTTGCGCAGTTGGGAGTTAGTGCTTTTATCGAACTAAAAGCCAGTCTGAATATTTTTGCGCAGTTTGGCATTCAGATTTTTGTTGATCTGAGAGTTAGTCTGAATAAATTTGCGGAATTGGGCCGCCAGGCACTGGATACATTAAAGACCAGCTTGAATACTTTTGCGCAGTTGGGCATTAAGGCTTTGGAGACGTTGAAATCCAGCCTGAATAGGTTTGCAGAATTAGGTAGCCATGCACTGGATACATTAAAGACCAGCTTGAATGCGTTTGTACAGTTAGGGACTCAGGCTCTGAATAAATTAACATATCCTTTAGATATGTTTGTCCAGTTAGGAATCAAAGCCTTTGAAGAGTTAAAAGCCAGCCTCAATTTCTTTGCTCAATTAGGTATTCAGGCGTTGGATAAATTGAAATCCAGCCTGGATACATTTGTGCAGTTGGGACTTAAAGCTTTTGAGGAATTAAAATCCAGCCTGAACTTTTTTGCACAATTAGGTGTTCAAGCGCTGGATAAAATAAAATCCAGTTTGGATGCATTTGTGCAGTTGGGACTTAAAGCTTTTGAGGAATTAAAAGCTAGTCTAAACTTTTTTGCACAATTAGGCGTTCAGGCGTTGGATAAATTAAAGTCCACTCTGGATGCATTTGTGCAGTTGGGAGTTCAGGCACTAAATAAATTAACGGCCCCACTGGATATATTTGCACAACTGGGTACTCAGGCGTTGGATAAATTAAAATCCACACTGGATGCGTTTGTGCAGTTAGGGGTTCAGGCGCTGAATAAATTAACATCTCCGCTGGATATATTCGCTAAATTGGGTATGCAGGCTCTGGAAGAATTAAAAGCCAGCCTCAATTTCTTTGCACAGCTAGGCGTTCAGGCACTGGATAAATTGAAATCCAGTCTGGATATATTTACCCAGATTGGGGTTCAGGGACTGGAAGAATTAAGAGCCAATCTGAATAGATTTGCGCAAGTCGGTATTCAGGCTATGGAGAATTTAAGAGATGGCTTGAAGGCATTCGCACAATTCGGAGCTGAGGCTTTGGAAGCACTAAGAGCTGCCATGGATTTTTTTGGTAGAACCGGGGATAAGGTTTTTGGCTCACTGAATAATGGTGCTGATTTGTTATCTAACAAAGGTAATAAAGATACTTTTGGAAAACAAAGAAGAGGCTTAGGTGCATTAGGGAATATTGGTCAAAAAGTTTTTGGTGTTTTGGGTAATGGCATAAATATTCTGGCAAGTGTTGGTGTAAAAGGCCTGTCTTTTTTAAGTAGTGCTTTCAGCGTGTTAGGTAAGGCAATGCTGTTTATTGGCCGGGCTATGATGGCAAACCCAATTTTTGCTGTTATTGGTATTATCGCAATGGCTGCTATTTATATTTGGCAGAATTGGGAATCATTGGGGGCAAAATTTACTGCCTTATGGGATGGTGTAAAAAATATCTTCGGTATTGCCTGGGAAGGAATTAAAAACCTTGTCAGTACAGCGTGGGAAGGTATTAAGAATTATTTCATGAGTGGTGGGTTAATCGGCATTATTTACCAAAACTGGGACACCATTAAACAAAGTGCCTCAGAAGCTTGGGAGTTTGTTAAAACGATAATAAGTGGGGCTTGGGAATCTGTTAAACAGAGTACATCTGAAATCTGGGAGAGCGTTAAAAAATCAATTTCAGATAAATGGAATGAAATTGTTGCTGATGTTCAGGCTATTCCTGAAAAATTAAAAACGGCTGGGTCAGAAATGATCGATAGTTTGCTAGTTGGTATTCAGGAGAAATGGGAAAACCTGAAAAGTAAGTTTTCCTCAATTACAGATTTTTTTAAATCGTGGTGGTATGGCGATGATAAAAAGGAAATTGCTGTAAAAACATCGCAGGAAATTACTAAGAGCGACACAACACAACAAGCGGCACAAATTACTAAGAGCGACACAACACAACAAGCGGTACAAATCACTAAGCACGATTCAGGAGGATTTATTCCAGCCGGGAAGCTAGGCCTCGTGGGTGAATATGGTCCTGAAATTATTAACGGTCCTGCCAATGTCACCAGTAGAAAAAATACGGCAAAACTGGCTGCTTTGGGGCTTGCTGTCAGCTCAATGTCATTGCCTGCTGCGGCGCAGAATGCCCCGTTGCACGCACAAAGTTTACCTGCTCATGCTTATGAGGAAGTTCAGGCAAAACGGGAGCGGAGCCAGCCACAGCAATACAGTGGCGCAACACCGCAATATAACATCTATGTCTATGGCTCTCAGGGACAGTCCGCTCAGGATATCGCCCGTATGGTCAGACAGGAACTGGAACAACGAGAACGTATGCATCAGGCCCGTATGCGTAGCTCACTTTCTGACAGAGGAGAAGATTTCTTATGATGGCTGCACTTGGTTTATTTGTTTTTATGTTGAAAACCACGCCATACCAAAGTTTTCAGCATAAACAAAGCTGGAGACATGCCTTTAATAGCCGTGTGGGAGCACGGCCTGCATGGCAATTTGTGGGTTCAGATAACGATACGATTACATTATCGGGAGAACTTTATCCTGAACTGACCGGCGGTTCGCTTTCACTGACTGCATTGAAATTGATGGCAGATAGTGGCAAAGCGTGGTCTTTTATTGATGGCAGTGGCTCGATTTACGGCATGTTTGTCATTGAAAGTATTGATGAGACTAAAACCGAATTTATGTCAGGCGGGGCGCCCCGCAAAATTAGCTTTACGCTGACTTTACGGCGGGTAGACAACAATTTGTTTGAGATGTTGGGTGATTTGCAGGATCAGCTATCTGACATCAAGGATAAGTTATCTAAGCCGCTGAGTAAGTTTTCTGAGCTTAAAGATCAGACCAATGGATAAAGTTAAGGAAATATTCTCATGATAGATTTCAGTCAATTGACACCAGGCACAGATTGGATTCCCAAATTTGATTTGATTATTGGGAAAACGGGGGCGCCAGCTTTTCGGTTGGAAACTAATAGCAAAGATATCACAGGAAAAATTCAGTCGCGTTTAATGTCATTAACACTGACAGATAACCGTGGATTGGAATCAGATCAGCTCGATATTGAATTGGATGATGCAGATCGCGAACTTATTTTTCCTTCCCGAGGCGATATTTTGACATTGGAACTGGGGTGGCATGGCCACACTTTAACGCCAAAGGGAAAATATGTCGTTGATGAAATTGAACATTCAGGTACACCTGACCGATTGACTATCCGTGCTCGTAGCGCGGACTTTCGTGGCGACCTGAACGTAAAGCGTGAAGCTTCTTATCATAAACTCACGTTAGAGAACATTGTGAGTACGATTGCTACGAGAAACCAACTGAAATTTCAAGTCAGTGAGGAATTGAAAGGGATCTCTATGCATATTGATCAAACTAACGAATCTGACGTGAGCTTTTTAACGCGGGTGGCTAAGCAGGAAGGCGCGATTGTTTCAGTTAAAAATGGCGAATTGTTGTTTATTTGTCAGGGAAAAAATAAGACTGCAAGTGGTACGCCTATTACTCCTGTTGTGATTACTCGTGAATCAGGGGATAGCCATCGATTCTCTCTGTCTGATCGTGAAGCTTATACTGGTGTGATTGCTCAATGGTGGGACACAGGTACAGCATCTAAACAGACAGTCACTTATCAACGACAGGAGTCGACAAAAACAAAAATTGATGTCTCCGTTCACTACGAAAGCAGCAAAACTAAGTCATCAACTAAAAATCATTCTCAGATAAGTAATAAGTCTTCTAAACATAGGGATAGAGAAAAACTAAAAAAAGAAAAAAAGAAAAATTCGGGTGCTACCGACTTGTCGAAAAAAAATCTTAAACCGAAAGAAGGGAAGAAATCTCCTTATGATAGGACTCGTCGTACAGGAGGAAATCGGCATGACAAAAATAGTCGTAGAGATGAAAGTCACTCCTATTCCTATGAGGAACAGCGAGAATCTGTGCATGGATCTCATCAAACAACGACGAACCAACAACAAACACAAGAGTATTTGCAGGGAACAGCGGAGAATATACTGACACTTTCGCGGATCTATCACAACAAAGCAGAGGCAGAACGTGCTGCCAAAGCAGCCTGGGAAAAAATTCAACGAGGTACAGCGCAGTTTTCTATCACTTTGGCCAGAGGACGTGCTGACATCTATCCTGAAACACCAGTTCTGATTAGGGGGTTTAAACCACAGATAGACGAAACTAATTGGACGATAGTTAAAGTGACTCACAATCTCAATGACAGTGGTTTTACAACATCTTTAGATCTTGAGATTAAGCTTGATGAAATAGAAATCAAACCAGAGGATACCAAAATAAACACTTGATCTCAATATGAGAACTTTGATATATTGTTCACCAGACGAGATAGTGTTATTTCATTAAAAACAATGCTTTCAAGAAAGGTGAATAATTATGATTAAGTGTCCTCTGTGTGGTCAGTCAGCACATACTCGCAGCAGCTTTGAGCATTCCAGCCAAACAAAGGAGCGCTATAACCAATGCCAGAATATCAATTGCGGGGCAACGTTTGTCAGCCATGAAACGTTTGTGCGCTTTATCTCTAAGCCGGGGGAAGTTGAAAGTGTTACACCACATCCAAGGGTAAAAACGAAAAGACAACCTCGCCAGAAAGCTGTTACACAAGCGGCTGTAAGCCAATAAATAATGAAGAAACCTTGCTCCAATTTTTGCCACCTTTATGGTGGCTTTTTTGTGGATGTTTGACAATTTCAGTTCTTGATTTGAGAACTTTATTGTAGGGAAATGACAAACAAATAAGTGCTTTCATGAGACGCCCGCTTTTCAGCGTAGCAGGCGTCAGTCTATGGCAGGGTTACTTCTGAGATTCTGCCTGCAAAATCCTTTGCATCTCATCCTTTATATGCAATTTTTCTTTTTTTAATCGCACAACTTTTTCGTTATAGCCGGCTCCGTTCGGGCCTTCAAGTTGCGATATCTCGTGGTCAAGGCGGTTATGTTTTTCAAACAAGGATTGGAAACGGGGGTGAGATTCTTTCAGGTTAGATACTAAATTGTGATCTTCTGGAAACATGGGACCTCCTATACGAAGTTTGCTACCACACTATGAGTGTAGCAGCCCATTGTAATATCAGATTTGAGAAATATCACATAAAAAATATTTTGTAGAAACTATGTATCTTTCTGATTGTTAATGTAAATTTATTTTATATCCGAGAGAGTTGCTTTTATCTAAAAGAATAGTGGTAAAAATCAGTGCCTTGCCAAAAAAGCATAATTTCTTTAGGGATTTTCGTTGTTATGATCCTCTTGCATTGTTAAACATATCAAGAGGTGAAAAATGAAAAAGTATCTACTTGCTTTAGCTGCTATGGCTGTTTCTGTTTATGCTCAGGCTGATAAACTTGAAAATATAGCTCCTTATCCTGAAGCTTCAAAGGGTATGGTTCGCAGTGTGATTACATTATCACCTGAAAAGAACGAAAATAATTATATGGTGGAGTTGATAATTGGTAAGGATATGTTGGTGGATTGTAATCATCATTCATTCGGCGGCAAGCTTGAAACGAAAACCCTGGAAGGGTGGGGATATAATTACTACGTTTTGGATAAGGTCATGGGTCCTATTTCAACCAAGATGGCATGCCCTGATGGCAAGAAAACTATGAAATTCGTTCAGGTGAATTTAGGAAAAGATGCAGCTGTACGTTATAACAGTAAATTACCAATTGTAGTATATACACCAGATACCATGAAAGTGAAATACCGTATTTGGCATGCGTCAGATAAGATCAATAACGCGGTAGAGAAATAAATTATTAATTAAATAAATCAGCGACCTGAGTTTATTATCATTAAACTCAGGTTGTTATGTATTGAATATGAATGTTGTGTACCTCAGATTAATCTATTCATCATGGTAAATGACTTATTGCCTACTTTCCATTAGATTCAGATATCTTCTATCTGGATAATTATAAAATCATTATTCGTAATGTTTTTCTATCACTTATTTTCTGCTGACAGTTCCTTGCACATACTTAAAAATACTAACTAAACTTTGTTTGGATTCTTTTGCATTCATGCAAATATTATTGAGGATTCATAGAATGTTTAAAAAATTATCAGCGGAGTTATTCGGAACGTTTTGGTTAGTATTTGGAGGGTGTGGAAGCGCTGTTTTAGCTGCGGCATTTCCACAGACAGGGATAGGTTTTGTAGGAGTATCTCTAGCTTTTGGTTTAACTGTTGTGACAATGGCATATGCTGTTGGTCATATTTCCGGGGGGCACTTTAATCCGGCTGTGACATTGGGATTATTTGCTGGTGGGCGTATTTCAGCTAAGGATGTTATTCCTTATATTATTGTTCAGGTAATTGGAGGAATTGCAGCCGCTGCGGTACTTTATCTGATTGCCAGTGGTCAAAGTGGCTTTAATGCAACAGAGAGTGGATTTGCATCTAACGGTTATGGGGAGCATTCTCCTGGGGGATTTTCATTACAATCTGCAATTATCATTGAATTGGTGTTAACAGCATTTTTCTTGATCGTCATTTTTGGCGCGACAGATAAAAATGCGCCAACGAAATTCGCGCCATTGGCAATTGGTTTGGCATTAACTTTGATCCATTTAATTAGCATACCTGTGACAAATACGTCAGTTAACCCTGCAAGAAGTACAGCAGTTGCGATTTTTCAGGGAACCTGGGCTATAGAACAGCTATGGTTATTCTGGTTGGTTCCATTAATTGGGGGAATTATTGGTGGTTTGATATATCGCGGATTATTACAAAAAAATGAGTAAATCATGGAGGTTTTCATATTTTGAAATGCCACACCATTGTGTGGCTTTCTTTTAAGCGTTTTTGTGATAATTTCTTTGCACAGCTAATTTTTCTGAAAAGGAAAAGAAGATGAAAGAAGCGATGGAGTGGAAACGTGACGAATATTGGATCACAACAGATAAAAATAAAATTGATGTGAAATTTGTTCACAATAATCTTACGCAATTATTTTTAGCACTTGGCATTAGTCACTTCTGATGCGGGTTGGTTATATAAAAAATTTGGATTTGTTCCTGTCACAAAACAAGATTTTGTATGGATGTTGGAGAAAACCCAGAATAATTAGCTTGAGTCGTGGCAACAAGGAAACACATTCCCGGAAGCCTTTGCAAACGGTGATGCGTTCATAAAGAAGGGTATAAACCTATCAAAGTCATAAAACAGCCATCATTGACCATACTCTTCATCTTTCAATTCGTGCCAATGGCTGATAATTTTCCCTACGATATCATAATCATAGATTCTTACAGCCCCATCCAGAAATTACGGTCAGTGTCTTTTTCCATTTTATCAATAGGATGTCCGGAAGCTCTTCCCTGAACGCCTCCCAAAGTCTGGTGGATCATAAAACGAGTATGTTAATGGAGCGTGATTGAAGTAGTTTACGGTGGAAAAAGTGACTTTGCAGTATTGCTTTTTTCTGTTTTATTATCAAGAACATTATATGTCATTTTCTTATCACTTAATTAATATTTTTAACAGTAATAAATAGTATAACTTATAAAAAATTTTTCTATATAAAGTGGGCTAAATTAATAAGTTAAAATTTCTAATTAGTTTAATTAAGTGAAATTTCTTCTTTATATTGTTTTTTCCTAAGCTTTTTCTCTTTGCTCATAGATATTAAATGGCTATATTATTTTATATATGTACATGTAATAAAATACATTATATACAACAAATATTATTATTTATGTATTATATGATTGTCATGTATGATTCATGTTAATAAGATGTTACCTTGTTTATTTCCATAGAGGAGGTTGATTATAATATTTTCGACAAGCTTAAGTTTGTCGCTTTTTTATTAATTACCTGATTTTGTCGGCATAACTTATTGTTTAGTTAAGTGAATTTAAAATTCCTGGGTTTTGTGGTTTTTATATTAAAAAAAATTATAACCTTATAACTTTTCAATTTTGTTTTTGAATTTTTTATTGGGTTATATCAAATAATATCATTAGTAAATATCTAATACAGATATTCTGTAGGTAGGAATTATTTGTATTGAAGTGAATATAATAAGCTAGGAATGAATTATGAAATACTTTGATATAGAAAAGGTGTCAGGAAAAATCTTGCAGGAATTATTGCAATATAGACGTCGTTTTCCAACATCTGAACATACAATTGAAAATGAGGAAAAACACGTTGCCGAGGTTCAGTTACCACGTATTCGCGCATTTGTTGAGCAAGGCAAAACGATTAAATGTATCCTGCCAGCGTTTCCGACAAAATCACCAAACCCCCGTAAGGTATTGGGCATTATGCCTGATATGGCAGAAAAATTATCGCTGATTTTTTTGAATTCTTTATGTCAACGTATTCAGCTTTATTATCCCCCAGGGGCGCATATTATTATTTGTTCTGATGGGCATGTATTTAGTGATTTGATACGGGTCAATGATAAAACTGTTACTCTTTATCAATTGGAAATTGAGAAACTGTTACATGAATTGGGATTGACTAATCTCTCGGTATTTAATCTCGGTAATGTTGAGTCATTAACTCAATATACCAGCAATTACGATCAACTACGTGAATTGCTAGTCAGTAACTATGCTTATTCTACTGAGGAGATTAAAGCCACATTGAAAGAAAGCGAAGAGGGTATTCAATTATATCGGGCGATTACTCGTTTCCTTTATGAAGATAGCTTATTACCTGAATATATCGGTTCTAAAAATGCGTTGCAGAAAGATGCCCGCCACCGTTCTGTTGGCGTGATCCAACGTAGTTGGGCTTGGGGAAGTCTGCTGTCAGAACAATTCCCTGAAGCCATCCGTCTTTCTATCCATCCTCAACCTATGGACAACATTAAAATCGGCATCCATATGATGCCTACCCGAGATGACTGGCTGACACCGTGGCATGGTGTCGCAGCCAATATCAATGGTCAGTTTGTGCTGATGAAAAGTGATGAAGTGAAAAAAATGCAAGGCAAATTGGTCGAAATCCGTGGTGTTCCAAGCCATTACTTGATCGAAGGTTTACCTGAGATAAGTCAACAGGATGTACCTCTGGTGACTACATTACAGAATAAGCAAACAGCTTAGGAATATCTCTATCCTCCATCGTTATACTGCACTTTGAGAGAAAGCATTATGTATACAGATAAACTCGATTGTCACATTGAACCGATTACTCCTTTTGGTGTGATGATTACGCCAAATTGGCCTGAGCAGGATGTGGGCACGCTACCTGTTGATACTTTACGTGAGTTAGCTCGTACTCATTTACTGGTTATATTACGCGGTTTTTCTTCCGGTTTTACAGATCCAGAAAAGTTGACTGAGTATTCTCGCCGTTGGGGAGAAATCATGATGTGGCCTTTTGGCGCTGTATTGGATGTGATGGAACATCAGGACCCTTCTGACCATGTATTAGACAGTACTGAAGTACCTCTGCACTGGGATGGGATGTATAGAGAAACTATTCCGGAATTCCAGATATTCCATTGTGTTTCAGCACCAGAAACAACTCAGGGGGGCCGAACCACATTTATTAATACTGAACAGTTGGTCCTTGATGCCAGTGAAGATGAACGTCATAGCTGGAAAAATACTATTGTCACTTACCGTACAAGCCGCGTAACACATTATGGTGGTGAGGTAGTTTCTCCACTGGTTTGTCTTCATCCTGATGGTGAGAAATGGGTAATGCGTTACAACGAACCGATGGCGGTTGACTGTGAAAAATATTCTGATCATCACACTGTCAAATTTGTCGGTCTTTCACCAGAGCAGCAGAAGGTTTTGGAAAAAGATCTGAAGAGCAGGCTTTATGAACCGCGCTATTTCCTTGCTCATCAGTGGCAAACGGGTGATATTGTTATTAGTGATAACTTTACTTTACTACATGGCAGAGAATCTTTTATTGCTCGTTCATCCCGCCATCTCCAAAGGGTACATATTCACGGAACACCAATATGTAATAACACTAGCTTTAAGACTATTTCCACGCCGCCTTCAGATAGTAAGGCAGTTTAATTGAAGGAGATTTGATTTATGGCGCGTATTGTTTTGGCAGCAATTGCAACTCCGGGACATGTTTTTCCCATTTGTTCCATTGCCAGACACTTAATAGAACAGGGACATGATGTAACAATATTCAGTGGTTCTCTTTTTCGGCAACAGTCGGAAGCGCTAGGGGCGAGTTTTGTTGCTTTTGATCCGAGAGTGGATGTTGATTACCGTTATTTGGAAAAAAAGTTTCCTGAACGTGGACAGCATCCGCCGGGAAATGCCCAGACGTCGTTTTCTCTTAAGCAATTTTTTGCCGGGCCGATCCCTGTACTATATCCTCAATTGCAACAACTGGTTGCAGATGCTGATTTGCTGATTGTTGACAATACGTTCTATGCTGTATTGCCCTTATTACAAAAGCCTGCTCATGAACGTATTCCTGTCATGGTGATTGGGGTAAGTCCGCTGTTATTGTCATCTCGGGATGCCATATTCTGGGGTGCACGTATACCGCCCGAATTGCTTCCTGCCGATTTAAAACGTGAACAGTTGGTGGATGAGGAAACTCACAAGCTGATTGCACAGGTCCAGGACGCTTTTAACACAGCTTTGGCCACAGTGAATGCGCCTTTGCTGACACAGGATTATAACGATGTCATTCTGAAACAATCTGATCGTTTCTTGCAATTGGCAACTCAGTCATTTGAATTTCCGCGTGATGATCTGCCCGAAACACTGGATTTTATTGGTGCGCTGAAAGTTGATGTACAGGATGATAAAAAAGAACTGGAATGGCCTGATGAGAGTTTGCCACTTATACTGGTTACCCAAGGTACATTGGCGAATGTTGATTTCAATCAGTTAATAATACCGACTTTGCATGCCCTGGCGAATTTACCAGTACGCGTTTTGGCTATCACCGCAGGAAGACCGGCTGAAATGTTGGGTGAATCAATACCGGATAATGCCAGAGTAGTGGAATATCTTAACTTTGAATATTGGCTTCCCCGTTCAGCAATTTTTATGACTAATGGTGGATATGGTTCTCTCAATGCAGCAATTCGTCATGGTGTACCTATGGTTGTGGCTGGTACAGGAGATGGTAAGCTGGAAGCGGTTGCCCGTGTTATCTGGGCACGCTGTGGTATCAGCCTGAATACAGATACACCGAGTGAACAACAGCTTTATCAGGCAGTCACACGGATACTTTCTTCTCCTGAATGGTATCAGCAGGCGCAGAAACTTAAGGCAGATTATGCTGCTCATAACGCTCTGGAGTCTATTACATTCCATGTTAATAAATTGCTTGCACAGTCGGTTTAAGTAGCGACAGAGATCATGGTTTAATTTCAAGTTGCAGCCAACAAATCTGCAACTTGAAAAGCAAAAAGGATAGGAGAAATGATTTTAAAAAGTATCAGGCTTTTTCTCGAATACCTTCCAACGAAATATTCAGTTCAACTTCCTGAGATTTGGGCCCTAAATCAGTTTTAATATTAAAATCTTTCAATTTAAGTTTCCCGTTAGCTTCAAAACCTGCGCGATACCCGCCCCACGGATCTTTACCTTCGCCCATTAGTCTTGCTTGCAGCGTTACTGGTTTAGTCACACCATTCAATGTCAGATTACCGATAATTTTGTAGTGCTCTCCCTCTTTCTCCACCTTGGTTGAAGTAAATTTGGCTTCCGGATGTTTTGTGGTATTTAAAAAATCGGCACTGCGTAAGTGTTTATCGCGTTCAGCATGGTTTGTCTCTACGCTATCTGTTTTTATAACGACATTGACCTTATCCGTTGTTGGATTGTTTGCATCGAAAGTAAAATCACCATCAAATTTTTTAAAGCTACCGTAAAGCCAGCTCATACCTAAATGTTGGATACGAAACTCGATAAAGGCGTGCTGGCCAGCAGTATCAATTTTATAGTTAGCAGCGATTGCTGAGCCTGCACTCATAAATAAAGCACCTGCTGTCAGGCCGATTAGCGTCTTTTTCAACATAATGATTCTCCATAATTTATTTTGAGTCGGGAGGGAGTCCAAACATTCTTTTTAACGTACTATCGCGGTCAATAAAATGATGCTTCAGAGCTGCAAGCCCATGTAATAGCGAAAGCACAACGACCAGCCAGGCAAGATAGAGGTGGATAATACCGGCTGTATCTGCTTGTACACCTTGTTTTGCCAGTGTGGCGGGGATATCAAACCATCCAAAAACACTGATAGGCTGACCATCCGCTGTAGAGATAAAATATCCGCTGAATAAAATGCCAAACAAGGCGATATAAAGAGTGAACTGAACCAAGTTTGAACTGATTCGTGTAAGTTGGCTGTAACTACTCAGGGGTTTTGGCGGAGGAGAAATAAATCGCCAGATAACACGAATGGCCATAATAATAAAAATTAAAAAACCGATGCTTTTATGAAGAATGGGAGCTCGATGATACCAGGTATCGTAATAACTTAATGTGACCATCCATAAACCTAGAGCGAACATTCCATAAACAGCAAGCGCAATTAACCAGTGGATTAAAACAGAGATATGACCAAATTGCCTGGAAGTGTTTTTTAACAACATATTGTTTCCTTATTTTTGATCACTTACAAAATACAATCTTTTAACATAGATAGTAAACAGAAATGAAAAAAAATGAACATCATAATAGATGAAAGTTTAGTATTATTTTTGTGAATCTTCACCAAATAATTTGTTTAAGAATATCAAAAATTATCAATAATAAAATTAGCTGGTGTATTTTTGATAGAATAAAAAACAAATGGAATATTTATATTCCTATTCGATATATAAAAAATAAATTAAATTAATTAAAGATGGGTTGAAAAATTATTTCTTACTTTAGGGATACAGTTAAATAATTAAAGAGTTAGTGCAACTATAACATATGGCACTATTTCATATATGTATAAATTTCACATACAACTATCGCACATGTAAAAATAACAATATTAATTTATATATTTATTTACTCATATGGTCAGAAATTGTAATGTTACATGTGCAATATTTCATCATCATACCCAATATACTTCTAATTTCAGCCAACAAAGCGGTAAATTGAATTATGCAGGGGCTAACAGAGAGAAATAAAATGTATACATTATGGATAGCGAATAAAAACTACTCTTCCTGGTCACTACGTCCGTGGATTTTACTCAAGGCGCTGAATATTCCTTTCAATGAGCAGTTGAGTTACTTTGAGGATAGCAAAAGTAGCCATGAGAAATTCAAAGCATTCTCGCCTTCTGGTCTTGTTCCTTGTTTAGTGGATGGTGATATTACTGTTTGGGATTCATTGGCTATTGCTGAATATATTTCAGAGGATCATGCGCAGGTCTGGCCAAAAGATCGTATTGCCAGAGCATGGGCAAGGAGTGCTGCGGCAGAAATGCACTCTGGTTTTACGACATTGCGCCAAATGTGCGCCATGAATTGCACAAATACACTTAAATTAGAAAAAATAACGCCTGAATTACAAAATGATCTTGATCGTCTTGATACACTCTGGACTGAAGGGTTAAGCAAGTTTGGTGGTAAATGGCTGGCGGGAGATTCGTTTACAGCAGTAGATGCCTTTTTTGCTCCAGTGGTTTTCCGTGCCCGGACTTACGGGTTAACATTTTCTGCTACCAGTCAGGCATGGATTGATCGCATGCTTAATCATCCGGCGATGATAGAGTGGGTAGAAGCCGCAGTAAAAGAGCCTATAATAGCATATTAATTATACAGCTGGTTATTTTTGGCAGTGGCAAAATTTTTGACCAGCGTACGTAATAAATAAGCTTTCATAATAACGATACACTCATTATCTTTATCCCGGGTTTTATGAATAAATTTTTTCATCAGGCGTCGTTCACTTCGGGGTACTGGTGCTATGATTGGCATCACTCAGCTCATTTTGGTTTTTTTTTGGTTTGGCGATTAATCAGATCGCAAAAATTGGACTGAGTTCCCTCCAAGTGATCTACTATTTTGAAAGCTTATTTATACGATAAAAAAGCACAGTATAAAAAGAGTTAACAAATTAGTGAACTAAAAACCAAGTATGGCAAAATCAGCCGAAGACAATTTACCAATATTTCCAACAAATAATTCCCGCGAAAAATAATGAAAGAAATTACTTTTATCCCTGTACAAATGACCGCCATCAATGAACCTTTTTTCACGGACATACAAAGAGGCCAATTATCTGATCACCCTGAGATTCAAGTTATGCTGACTTATTTTGCTCCCAACGTCTATCAGGATAATTTATTTGATAAATATGGCATTACTTACCCCACACGGTTGCATAACGCTGTTACCAAACGACGGGCAGAATATCTGGCAGCTCGTTACTGCACCCGACAGATATTGAAGACCATGGGGCATCCTGAGTTTCAGGTGGAAACAGCAAAAGATCGTTCCCCTGTCTGGCCTGAAAGAATTTACGGTTCCATCTCTCATTCAACCCATTGCGCTATCGTTTTTGCTGCTTCCAGCGATAAATATCAACTAATAGGCATTGATATCGAAAAGGAAATTAAACAGGACACCATCGACAGTGTTTCAGCCAGTATTATCAATGAAGCTGAGGCTGAATTACTTTCAAAATGCTCACTTTCTTTTATTCAGGCTTTTACGCTCGTTTTTTCCATTAAAGAGAGTCTTTTTAAAGCGCTCTATCCCCATGTAAAGCGATTTTTCGATTTCCATGCAGCAGAGATTATGGAAATTGACGGTATCCATCGCACTATAACCATTAAATTACGACAAACACTATCTGATAAATATCAAGCGGGTTGCCAGTTCCATGGAAATTTCGTTCTGATGCCACAACAACAGATATTGACCTATATTGTGGGATAAAAATAGGGGATGAAAAACTCGAAAGATTTGACGACGCAACTTACCAAGCTGCAACTTGCAAGATGAGATGACAAAATACATGCCAGTTCATAATTTACTGGCATGTTACATCGATATGATTTAGCCCAGTATTACTTAACTCTTCCGGTTGCCCGCGCATAAGAGAACAGCCCACCAGCAGCAACAATATTGGCCAGTTCTCCCACAGGGTCAGTCGGATATTGTTCACCACTTTTCAACACAGTCACCGTCTGGTTTTCAATATCAATCTCAACACTGTCTCCCGTAACTAATTTGTCACACAGACGCTCCTGTGCCGCAACAGGTAACAATTCTCCGGTAGAAACACAATTACGGAAGAAAATACGGGCATAAGATTGCGCTAAAATCGCCTTTACGCCAGAAGCACCTAAAGCAGCCACTGCATGTTCACGGGAAGAGCCACAACCAAAATTCTGCCCTGCCACAATAATCGGATATTTTGCTTTTCCCTTTTCTTCATCAATAAAAGGCAACGATCCTTCCGGTAATCCGCACATCGCCAATGAAGCCAACTGCGCATAGCCTTCAGGCGTAGATGGATTTACTTTGATATATTCTCCGGCCAGAATCTGGTCAGTATCAATATTGTCAGCCAATACATAGACCTGACCACGAATGATATTTTCCTTTTGTTCATTCAAAACAACATCACTCATAGCAACATCACTCATAAAAATTCTCCCGGATTGGTGATCTGACCGGTAATCGCTGCCGCAGCAACAGAATAAGGGGAAGCAAGATAAATATTGGCACGTTTATGCCCCATTCTTCCGATAAAATTACGGTTGGTGGTGGATATCACTGATATTGGATCATTAACACGACCAAAGGTATCCGGCGGGCCACCGCAGCAGGCGGCACATCCAGATTCAGCAGAAAGTTTCACTCCTGCATCGCTTAAGATTTGATAGACAGACATACCATCAATCTGGGTGGTGATAGTTTTATGGAACACTTCTTTTGTTGCCGGCACAGCATAAGTCGGAATTTTGACTTTATGCCCTTTTATAATACGGGCGGCGGCAACAAAATCTTCCAGTTTGCCGCCTGTACAGGAGCCGATATACGCCTGTGAAATCGCAACATTGGCAACCTGCTCAATGGAAACAACATTATCTGGGGAATGGGGTTTGGCAATCTTCGGCTGCATATCAGAAACATCGATATTTAACACCCTTGTATATTGTGCGTCCTCATCGGGGTAAACGATGTCAAAAGGAATATCATTTCTCTCTGCCAGATAATCGAGCGTCGCCTGATTCGGCACCATAATGCCATTTTTAGCGCCACATTCAACGACCATATTGCAAATCGTCATTCGCTCTTCGACAGATAATTCATCAATGACATTTCCACCAAACTCGATAGCCTGATATGTTGCTCCATCCACAGTTAATTCCGCCAATACCGCCAAGATCATATCTTTAGCCAGAACATGAACGGGTTTAGTCCCGATAAAGTTCACACGAATAGAGCTCGGAACTTTGAGCGGAATTTCTCCCGTTCCTATCGCATAAGCGGCATCAGTAATGCCTAACCCAATCGCAAATGTACCAAAAGCCCCCGCAGTCACCGTGTGGGAATCTGTACCCAACAGGACTTCTCCGGGACGGGTATGCCCTCCCTCAGCCAGCCCGATATGACAAACTCCCTTATAATTAGGCGTCCCTACATCATAGAAATATTTAATCTTCTGCTCAGCGGCAAATTCACGCATTACCCGAATATTCTGATTAGCCTGTGGATCAGCGGAATAGACAAAATGATCGGGGATCATAATAAAACGGTCAGGATCCCATATCTTGGCATCCTGACCGAACTCTTTTTTAAATACACTGGCGACACCCGGCGTACAGGGATCGTGAGACATTAAAATATCCACTTTCGCCCAAACCACTTCACCCGGAGTGACATGTTTGTGCCCACTTGCTCGTGCGAGAATTTTTTGAGTTATAGTTTGGTTCATCTCACATTGTCCTCCAAAAAATTTAGACATACTGAAAAAGAAAAAATTGTAATCCTGATAAGATTACTACTCTTTATTCTGGAGAAATGCCATCATATAGCACACTGTTTCTATAATGAAACAATCGTTCGTCACAAGAAAAACTTCCACCAGGAATATTGGTATTTCTTCGCAGAACTTGTGATATGTTATGGTTTTTCGGAATAAATCATCAGATTACTTTATGAATAATATTGAGAATCTTACCTCAATGGTGATCTTTGCCCATGTAGTGGAGACACTGAGTTTTACCGAAACGGCAAAATCATTAAGGCTGTCCAAGTCTTCTGTCAGCCGTGAAATTGCACAGCTAGAAGTCAGATTGGGCACTCAATTACTCAACCGAACCACACGCAAAATCCAGGTGACAGAAGTCGGGATGAATTATTACCAGTACTGCCACCGTATTCTTGATGAAGCCAAAAATGCCGAACGTTTTATCCGCAATTTTCATGAAGAGCCAATGGGTAGCCTGCGCCTGATTGCTCCGGTATCCTTTGGTAGCCAATGTATTGTTCCTGTCCTGAACAATTTTGTCGCCGGGAATATCCATGTCAGTGTTGATCTGGAACTGACAGACAGAATTATTAATATGCAAGATGATCACTGCGATATAGCCGTTGTGATAGGACGTGAAACACCAAATCATCCACTTGTTATGCCTCTGATTGATATCACTTGGGGGCTTTACGCCGCTCCAGACTATATCAAGCAGTTTTCAGCCATCAAGAAACCGGAAGATCTTCCCCGCTATGATTACCTGCTCTTCCGTGGCCCCGCACATACTATTTCTCTGCCGTTTAGAAAAGAAAGGCATAAATTTGATATTGAAGTACGCAGCCGATTTCGCATCAATAACAGCGTAGCATTGATGAGTTCTGCGCTGGCTGGTGCTGGTATTGCCTATCTGCCGGATTACATCACCCATGAATCCGTAGCAGCCGGAAAGTTAATACGACTTCTTCCCGAATGGAACATGGATATCTATCAGTCCTGGATATTGTTTAAATCAGAAGAGACACTCTCTTCACGTGTACGGTTTTTTGCCAACACCTTACAGCATAAGCTGAGACAAGATCTGGAAAATGACAGACAGAAATAAGCCAAGAAAATTTTTACGAGTACAGCACAGTATCCACAATGCTGTACCCGCAACGAATATCACCCTGTCAGACCAACAATGATCAGTAACAGTTATCTATCAATAATAGTTACCGTGACGGTAATCCCAAGTCGTGAAAATATCAGACATCATTACCATAATTTTGTTGACATCCAACCCCTTACGGATCAATACCGGACACGGCGTAATATCACGCTGACCATTTTGTACCGGAACTAATTTGCCGTTTTCATCCACCATTGAAATCATCACACCCTGTTCATAACGGGTTTGTTCAGTTTCATTTGGCTGGATAGATTTAACATAATCATTAGCGGCAATAATCAAATCTGCACGCTCTTCAATACGTTCACCGATACATTCAACCAATCCCCGATTACCTTTACCTGATGGATTAGCTGAACTGGCAAAAGAGAATTTACCGTATTTTTCCCACAATGCTTTCGCCAGAATTTCGCCGGGTTTACCGAATTTAATCACGAAGCAGCTTGTACCACGATTATCCATCATCAATTCTTTGGAACCATCATCGGGAATGCGACTTACAGCTTCTTCTTTCCATGGCAAAATACAACCCAGTAATACATCTGCATCCCAATGTTTTTGATAAAGTTCTTCAATTTCCGGGTTAAGCTGAGCCAGCTCTTTAAGTTGTTTCAGAGATCCACACAGCACTACTCCCGGTTTATTGCGATTACGCTGCTTGGCTTCAAATTTACGTTCCAGCCCCTTCGCATCGGAAGTCATAATGATGTAGCCCACTTTAGTTGGACAAACAATCATTCCACCATCATTAGACAGGATCTCTACCGCTTCCTGCTGTATCCCTTGGTTCCATTGAATTTTTTTACCGCTCATATATTGATACCCTTTAACTTAAAACTGAAGAACGATTAATCCGTTAACGCTGGTAGTAACCGGTAATAGTGGCTGTTGCCAGAGTATTGGCCTGGATCATAAAACGCGCAACCGCGTTTGTTGTTTCTGAATCAATACCCAGTTTCTCTACCGATAAGGCATGTACCGTAAAAATATAGCGATGAGCTTTATCTCCCTCAGGAGGACAAGGCCCGCCAAAGCCGAACACGCCATAATCATTTTTACTTTGGATCACACCAGCTGGCTGCTTATTGCCATCACTCCGTCCCGCATTTGCGGGTAAAGTTTGTATTTCCAGCGGAATATCAAAAACAACCCAATGCCAGAAACCGCTGCCTGTTGGCGCATCCGGATCATAGACCGTAATAGCAAAACTTTTTGTTCCGGCTGGAACATTTGTCCAGGCAAGCTCAGGTGAACGGTTACCACCATTGGCACCAAATTCGTTAAATTCATGCTCTTTGCGCAAGAAGTCATTATTCTTAAATTCAGTTGAAGTGATTATCATGCTTCTCTCCTCATCGAAATGCCTTTTAAAACATCCTAACGCAGTTTTTCTATGCTGCAAGATTAAGCTATGATTTTGCCTGATTGTTTCAATTTGGGAACAATAAGTGAGTTTTGGGGGGATTTTTTTATTTATATGATTGCGGTAAGGATAGAGTAGAGAAAGAATCTATGGTCATCTCATTTTTGCAACACTGATTTTGAATTATGATGGGGTTACTTAAAATTATCCGACATGTACTAGTGTGATCACCGAGGGAGACTGTCGGATATTATGGAGAACGCAAGGGTCTTGTTGAGACAGGTTCTTACCGGAACAAAATGCATACCAGGCCGATTCGCAGCTTCACTGATTGCCAAAGCATCATTGGCATCATTTTTATGGTTTTTAACGAAGGCTCTCACGTGCTGAGGAGGAATAGGGCAAACCTCAAAACCAAGATGTTCAATCGTTCATCCCCAATAGTGGGCGGTACTACAGGTCATCATGGCAATCAAAGTACTGGGTTCCATTGTCTGACAGCATCCAGTAACCGACTTCGGGTAATTTTTTTATTAAACACAACATGGTTACCGGTAAGTAAACAGGGCTGAAAAACAGATTTAGCTAGATCAATACCAAGAATTTCATGATGCATGATGGGCGCTCCCATAAAATGAATATGCTTATTTCATTTTGGTACAATTGACGCCATATGGGACGTTCCATCTCATCAGATTTGGGTTAAATTCTTTTCAGCCCAAACCCGTTTTTCATCCAGTAAAGTTTCCATTGGCATTCGACCACAATAGATTTTGCCCTGATATACCAACCACCATTGAAGATGCTTGATTTCTTATCCAAACCAGATCATGCTTACAACCACGAAAATTCATCTGACACCAAAACAAAAACGTGCCCTCGAATTGATGCATGAGACAACTCGTGACAGTCGAGTCTGTGATCGCATTAAGGCCGTGCTTTTGGCCTCCGAAGGCTGGACAGCTCAGATGATTGCACAGGCCTTGCGTATTCATGAAGATTGATTATTTGACGGCAAATTTGATGCATACTACCCTCAAATTGTGGCCTATGTCCGGGCACGTTGGCAGGCGTCTTTCAGCGTGGGTGGAATGACGAAATGGCTTCACCGCCAAGGTTTCAGCTACAAAAAACCAAACGGAGTGCCTCATAAATTTGATGCGGATAAACAGCAACAATTTATTGATGACTACCAGTCTCTGAAAAATAGTTGTAATGCACTACCAGTCATCCAGATCTTGTTGCAGTCCTTCAAGGCTCCTTTAGAGCTTCTTGCGGAAGGCTATCTGATTAAACGCTTAAAGGATCATTTTATGAAAACGTTTACAAATACCATTGGTTTTGGGCGACATCACTTTCCTTTTGGTGTGGTCTATATCACTTCTCGCGAGGTAGAGCTTATAGTCATGTTTATCCACTTACCACAGCATTCCGTTCTCCGGTCAATTAATATACGTAACAGACAAATAATGTTCTTCATATAACAGCAATACCTTACCGTTAAGTAAATCTGCGAGGTAATCGGGGTTTTGGTCGTGTAAAGCTTACAGTGAGCCACCTTACTGTAAGTATCAATATACGTTTGCTGATAAATCCGCCGACGCCTTTGAAATTCCCCACATAAACCAGGGGCCCCAGATAACCGGGATGTTCGGTTTCAATTTCACCGCACGCTTCATCATCCTGTTTTTTTTCCAGCGCGATGAGTTGCATTCTGTCAGGATGATGCCTTCAGTGCCGACTTCCTCCTCCTCGAACGCTTTCAACCGTTTTTTAAAGTTTAGTCAGTTGGTGAACCGAACGCATCCAGTTGATAAAATAGAGAGGAAACGTTCTAGTTTGATCCGAGAAATAATCCGGGCAAAGGTGTCATCAACAGGAATGCCTTCTTTAAACATGCCTTGTTTAAGGAACCAGTCATGATGACCTTCAGTATATTCCTGAATATCACTCCAGCCCTCAGCGCCAGCAATCACCGCACGAAGTGCGGCAAACAGAGGGCCATCAACTTTAGCTGTCTGGCACGGATATTCGATATTTGAAAAATGTTCGGTAGGGCTTTCAAGAGAGAGTATAAGATCACAGCTATTCGATCGAATCAATGAATTTATTTCTGATTAGAAAATATTCACGCTCTTGCCCTAAGTTATATACCAATCTAACTT
>NZ_CAWMEB010000300.1:0-1095 GCF_963866145.1 Xenorhabdus sp. NBAII XenSa04 | reverse complement strand
CGGGCATGAGCACTTCAGCGGCTCGCTGGTTGTGCCGGTGATTGGGCTGGACGGGCAAATACAGGAAATGTACGGCCGCAAAATCAATAACAGGCTGCGGGCAGGCACACCGCTGCATCTGTATTTACCGGGTGAGCATGGCGGCGTCTGGAATGAAGCGGGGCTGATCGGTTCGGCGTCGGTTATCCTGTGTGAATCGCTGATTGATGCGCTGTCATTCTGGTGTGCGGGCTTTCGCAACGTCACCTGTTCCTATGGCGTTCACGGCTTTACCGATGCCCACCGGGCGGCGTTCCGGCAACATGGGGTTCAACAGGTGTACATTGCCTATGACAATGACCCGGCAGGCAATGATGCCGCCATCCAGCTGGCATCAGCGCTGCAACTGACGGGGCTGGATGTCTGGCGGGTCGTGTTCCCCGAAGGCCGCGATGCCAATCGCGTGAGCTGCGAGGTGGCGAACCCGGAAACCGCGTTCGGGCAGTTACTGGCGTCAGCCCAATGGTTCGGTGAGCCCACAAAAACGCCCCTGGCCGCTCCCCCTCCGCGGGTGACTGCGCCAGCGCCTGCATCCGTGCCTGAACCGGGGGTTATCACCACATTGGAAGCTAACGGCGATATCGTGATCCAGCAGGATGCACAGGAATGGCGGTTGCGCGGTGTGCCGCAGAAGATCAGTGCGGTCATGAAGATCAATGTGCAGTTACGGGACAAAAACAGCGGCGCCCTGTTCGTGGACAGCCTCGATATCCTGAGCGCCCGGGCGCGTTCGGGCTTCGTGCGTCAGGCTTCGCAGGAGCTGGCACTGCCGGACACGCTGATCAAGCGGGAGCTGGGGCGGGTGTTACTGGTGCTGGAGCAACGTTCGGGGATGGCCGCTGAGACAGCGCAGGCCGCCAACGCGTTGAGCGCCGATGAGCAGCAGTCTGCTTTGATGTTGTTGCAAGATCCGGCGTTGGTCAGCCGTATTACTACTGATTTAGCCGCCTGCGGGGTTGTCGGGGAATCAATGAATCTGCTCGCGGCTTATCTGGCGGCGGTGAGCCGAAAGTTACCCAAACTCTTAGCCGTCCTGATCCAGAGCAGCAGTGCCGC
>NZ_CAWMEB010000299.1:0-378 GCF_963866145.1 Xenorhabdus sp. NBAII XenSa04 | reverse complement strand
ACTCTTTCGACAACCGGTTGCAGGAGGATATGGACAATACGCACCTAAGAAAATGGGTGATAAAGGAATTAATAGTGCCATCGGTGGTAGCTGGAATGGAAAACGTATAAAATCACTTGATGATGCAGCTAAGGACGCTCTGGACAGTGGATTAGGTGATGCCAAAATGAATGTACAATTAGAATTATGTCGAGGTAAGGGGAAAAAATGATGCGTGACGAGTTTTTTGAGTATTATATTGAAAAAATGGGAGAAGCAACTCAACACAGAGCAGTCCCTGACGAAGCCATGGATAAATGGCTGGGGAAACTGCCTGGGCAATTATGATATTATTGGAAACATGAAGGTTGGAATAGTTATATACCAATCATCATTGAA
>NZ_CAWMEB010000298.1:0-203 GCF_963866145.1 Xenorhabdus sp. NBAII XenSa04 | reverse complement strand
GCTATGTATCATTGGGAAAACCTATTGCCTGTCTGTGGCATCGATATTCCTGCAAAAGGGAAACATAGTGCTTGCCCTGTTTGCGGTGGCACTGACCGTTTTCACTTTATTGATGATCACCATCATGGCAACTGGCACTGCCGCCAGTGTGATACCCCGAACTATGGTGATGGGTTGGATTTAGTGGCAAAAACTAAAGGAAT
>NZ_CAWMEB010000297.1:0-232 GCF_963866145.1 Xenorhabdus sp. NBAII XenSa04 | reverse complement strand
TTGACTGACATTCTCTTGTTGTCACACTGTATTTTGAACGTAAGCAGGTAATTTTTTAAATAGAGGGAATAAAAATGAAACCACTTAAAAAATATATCGCATACAGTTTATCTTTAAGTATGATACTTTTTGCAAGTAGTGCTTTCACTAAAAACAGCACAGTGCAAAATGATCATAAAATAGAAAATAACAAAGCCATCCATAAACCATCTGTTTTTTCCGCATATTATAA
>NZ_CAWMEB010000296.1:0-1525 GCF_963866145.1 Xenorhabdus sp. NBAII XenSa04 | reverse complement strand
TACGTGCCGCAAAATGACAAGGCCAATGCCCCGCCCGCAATTCATCTTAAAGGGCAGTGGCTTAAGCAGGCCGGATTTGATATTGGTGGCACACTCACCGTCAAGATTATGGATGGCTGTTTAGTGCTCATTCCTGACAGCGACGACACCCACACAATGAAGCAACAGTACCAGCGCCAGCAAGCCCAGCTCAGTGAGATTAAGCTGCGGATGCGGGAACTGCTTGGCGACTACAACAGCAACTAAGGGCAGGGAATGAGCGGCTCTTAAAAAAGAAGAAAGCCGGAAGATCACGCTGATCTTTCCGGCTTAATAACGTGAATCATATTTCAGTTATTATTAATTTAAAAGCTACCACATGGAAATAGTTCAGATAAATTTCTCTTATAATATTCTATTTCATCTTGGTTTTTAAGTTTATAGTTTGACTTATAAAAATAAAGACTTAGCCAATACACACGGACGTAAGATAAATATTCATGTCTGTTTTTTTCTGAAAAATCAATAATTGAGTCTAAGGTGTTTTTTATACTTTCATTATCTTGCTCTGTATTCAAAGCCTCTTTAGTTAGTTTTTTAAGGGTCATGTAAGTATCTTTAAATTCTTGGGCACTCAAATGGTTTTCTGGCTCATCATAATTAACAAATAAAGCTGATTCGATATCATGAATAAGAATATCATCAATTAAACCAGATTTGTAATCTCTTATGTTTTTAATTAAATCAATCAGTTCCTTGCTCTGAGTTGATTCTACCAAAGAAATAATTACTGGTTCATGGCACAAAATTTCAAGATATTTATCTTCAATAGAACTATAGATATCTATAAGAAAATCATTATCAATTAATTCAATAATTGACCAAAAAAATCCGTCATGAAAATTAAACCACATATTAAAAGAGAGTATTTCATCACACTTTCTTTTAATTTCACGAATGCTATGTTCTATATTCATATAATCCATCATGCGTTAAGGTTGAATTGAATTATCTGGGAAAATAGAGCCGCCCCCTTTAGGGTCACGGACAACTCGGATAAAGACTCCATTATGTGTTCCTGAAATCATAGTTCCGCCAGAAGGCATGTCTACTTTTACACTACTTGGAGAATCCCAAATTACTTTCCCTGCATGTTTAATATCTGCATCACTCCAATTTTCTGGGAACCATGATTGGCCTGTTCCTTTGCGTTTCGCTTTAGATGCATGGTTAGGTATATTTCCTACCCGTACCCCATTAGGATAAGTATGCTCTATATTGTAAGGGATACCTCTTGCTTCTAACTCCCGAATAGCTGATTGTCCATGTCCCCCACCACTTAACCTTCCGTTTGGGAATGTTTTTCTATCCCTCGGTGGCATAGAACTGGCTTCCTTCCAATCTCCTTTACTAGAATGATTAACAACATCATCATTTATGAATGAAGATGGACAATTTGTTAATCCAAAGGGGTCTACCCATCCGGTGGGGTTATGGACATACGAATACGGATTAAACCCGCCCAGCAGCCCGATGGGGTCTTAGG
>NZ_CAWMEB010000295.1:0-446 GCF_963866145.1 Xenorhabdus sp. NBAII XenSa04 | reverse complement strand
GCCGGCACTTTGTACCCGCACTTTATCACTGAGTGACGGCGGCAAACCGACACGCACATTCCGGTCAGCAAAAATAATGCGCTCCTGCCCCACTTTGAGTGAGAGGGATAATGGAATGCGTTCCCATGTCATCAGTTCATCAGCTTTTGCGCCCACGCTGAACAGCAATATGCTGACCAGTCCTAACCAAATACGACGGCAGCCAGGTAGATATCCTCTCATTGAAACACGCCCTTTTTCTCTTCCTGTGGTTGTGGCATCGCTTCCAGCCGCTGGGGCATGCCGTCGTAACAATCCAGTGCCAGCCCAAAGGGATTACGCTCGGCATCCCCTTCCCAGCGCACCACTTTCAACGGATAACGTACCAATGCCCGTTTGACCGGTTCAGCGTGATAGTATTCATCGGCCACCAAATCCAGCCGGACCACCCAGTTATCCCGGTCACG
>NZ_CAWMEB010000294.1:0-546 GCF_963866145.1 Xenorhabdus sp. NBAII XenSa04 | reverse complement strand
TGCCAGCATGGTGGCACTGGCGTTTATCCTTGTCTGGTTGCCGATGTGGGGTGATTGAATTATGACCCTAAAACATCAACAGCCCTTAGTTCAAGCTCTATTGCTTTTTCACTCATTAACGGCGTTACTTCTATATCTTGCATTGCTTCTGCCAACGCTGGTGCAATTGATTCTGCTGCCCATTTCCTTAGTGGTTCACTTAAATTATCTTTAGTTAAAGTAATGCCTTTTTTTAATAAATCGTAGATGATTCCACCCAAAATAGAACTTGTCATGAACTCCATAGTTAACCTCATACTCAAGTTACGTTTAATTTCCACAAACATTAGATGATAGCAATTTAATTGTGAAGAAATTTTATCTATTTTGCTTCAACAAAAAACCTCCTTGGAGTTGGAAAGGAAAGATAGCAAGCGGGTGCGAGTGGTGGTGTTTCGAGGAGAAAAGTAAGAGGTTGGGACTGAATGAAATGTAAGCACATTGTCTTAGAATAGCTAATCATCTAATCGCTCGGATTGCAATTGCTAACACACAATGGGGCATAAA
>NZ_CAWMEB010000293.1:0-587 GCF_963866145.1 Xenorhabdus sp. NBAII XenSa04 | reverse complement strand
GTTTCACCGCCTTCAGCATCAATATAAGTCGTGATACGGGATTGATCATCATATTGGAAACGATCGCACCAGTAGCCACTGGTGGTGGCCGTTGTGAGAACTCGCCCACGATCATCATAGGTAAGCGTGACATCTGTCTGATCGGTATCGTGCCAGCGGATCATCCTTCCTTGAGCATCATATTCATGCCACAAGTGGTTATGCTGGAAAGCCTCACATTCATGCAGGTAGTTCTGTGGGTCGTAATGGCAAGTGACCAGCCGCTGTTGCTTTTGCTGTTCGAGATAATCCACTGTCTGGAGCTGCTGCCCCTGATAACCTAAGATCAACCGGAAACCATCGGTGCGCGTGACTTCAATCAGTTGCGAGTGTTTATCGTAGATAAATCGAATAGCATTCTGTCGGCGATCGGTGATCGCGGACAGTTTACGAATAGACCCGGCAGTGTGATTAAAATGATAAGTGAGCTGGGACTGGCGATCGGTCAGTTGCAATTCACCATTCAATTCACCGGTCAGCAGGTAATGAGGAATATGCTGGTTACGGGCGAGCACCATGTTATCCGGTGTGCTGAAATCGTAGATGAC
>NZ_CAWMEB010000292.1:0-380 GCF_963866145.1 Xenorhabdus sp. NBAII XenSa04 | reverse complement strand
CAGGATGCCTTCTCAGTAATGAACAGGCTCAGGTCAAACTTAGCTGGGCTGTGCAAATTGTCATCCAGTTTTACCGGACTGAATGGCAACGTCATTCCAGCAGGCAGGCTTTCACCAAAGTTTTGTAACCCGAACATGACCTGAAAAATAGGATGGCGGGACGCATCACGCTCAACCTCAAGAACATCAACCAACTGTTCAAACGGCATATCCTGATGGGATTTGGCCTGAACAATCACATCATGAACATGTCCAATCAGTTGTCCCACATTGCCGGTCTGTTCTATCTGTGCCCGCAGAACCAGTGAGTTAACAAACATGCCAATTAAGGGTTGAGTTTGCGCATGATGGCGGTTATCGGTCGGTGTCCCCAGTACAAT
>NZ_CAWMEB010000291.1:0-339 GCF_963866145.1 Xenorhabdus sp. NBAII XenSa04 | reverse complement strand
TGGCCTTGTTTATACTAATTTAATAAAATTATTAAATCATCATTAACATGGTTTTAATAATGATTTCGTTAGATAAATCATATGATGAAATATATTATAACAATATGGTTAGTTTTCACTTTAATAGTATTTTCCCGTTATAATAAATGATTTTTATCAAATAGCAATATCTATTATTGCCACAATTATAAAAATCAGGTAGTCTAAATCAACTTAAACGCTTTTTAGCGACAGTAAAACTCCCGTAGCCTGAAAGGGAGAGCAAAATTGCGGTACATCTGCCCACCTTTGGAAGCAGATATTGTCAGGACACCTAAACCCTCGTCTGGCAATGAAGGT
>NZ_CAWMEB010000290.1:0-83717 GCF_963866145.1 Xenorhabdus sp. NBAII XenSa04 | reverse complement strand
CCAACGTTAACGTGCGGTTTGGAACGTTCAAACTTTTCTTTAGACACGACTCTATTCCTTAATACCGCTCCCCCGTCATAAATGATGAGGGAGCTAAAAAGATAGTAAACTCGAAAAATTATCTAGATTTACGAGCTTCGATAATAGCCTGAGCGACGTTGCTCGGCGCTTCGTTGTACTTCAAGAACTCCATGGAGTAAGAAGCACGACCTTGGGTCTGAGAACGCAGGTCAGTAGCATAACCAAACATTTCAGACAATGGTACTTGAGCACGAACAATTTTGCCCGTAGCTACATCATCCATACCATCGATCATACCACGGCGACGGTTCAAGTCACCGATGACGTCACCCATGTAGTCTTCTGGTGTTTCCACTTCAACTTTCATGATAGGTTCCAGCAGAACTGGTTTCGCTTTCATGAAGCCTTCTTTAAATGCCATGGATGCAGCAATTTTAAAGGCGATTTCTGAGGAGTCAACGTCATGGTAAGAACCATCGAACAGGGCAACTTTAACGTCAACAATTGGGTAACCAGCCAGAACACCGCTCTTCAGCTGTTCCTGAACGCCTTTGTCGACGCCTGGAATGTATTCTTTAGGAACAACACCACCAACGATTTCGTTCGCGAATTCGTAACCAGCGCCACCCGCTTCCAGAGGTTCGATACGCAGCCATACATGACCATACTGACCACGACCACCTGACTGTTTAGCGTGTTTACCTTCCTGCTCAACAGAAGCACGGATAGTTTCACGGTAAGCAACCTGAGGTTTACCCACGTTCGCTTCAACGTTAAATTCACGACGCATACGGTCAACCAATACGTCGAGGTGAAGTTCACCCATACCGGCAATGATAGTCTGACCAGACTCTTCATCACTGCTCACGCGGAATGATGGATCTTCCTGAGCCAGACGGCCTAAAGCGATACCCATTTTTTCTTGGTCAGCTTTAGTTTTTGGCTCAATAGCAACAGAGATAACTGGCTCTGGGAATTCCATACGCTCCAGGATAATTGGTGCGTTCAGGTCACAGAGAGTATCACCTGTAGTGACATCTTTCAGGCCGATAGCAGCTGCGATGTCGCCTGCACGGACTTCTTTGATTTCTTCACGTTTGTTAGCATGCATCTGAACGATACGGCCAAAACGTTCTTTTTTGTCTTTAACCGGGTTCAGTACAGTGTCACCGGAGTTAACAACACCAGAGTAAACACGGAAGAACGTCAGGTTACCCACGAATGGGTCGGTAGCGATTTTGAACGCCAGAGCAGAGAATGGCTCGTCATCGCTAGAATGACGTTCTGCTGGAGTATCTTTACCGTCTGGCAGCATACCTTTGATGGATTCAACATCAGTTGGTGCTGGCAGATATTCGACAACTGCATCCAGCATTGCCTGAACACCTTTGTTCTTAAATGCAGAACCACAGGTAACCAGGATAATTTCGTTAGCCAGAACACGCTTACGCAGAGCTGCCTTAATTTCTTCTTCAGTCAGCTCTTCACCGCCCAGGTATTTATCCATCAGCTCTTCTGATGCTTCTGCTGCGGATTCAATCAGGTTCTGATGCCATTCCTGAGCCTGCTCAAGCATGTCAGCCGGGATATCTTCGTATTCGAAGGTAATACCCTGATCTTCGTCGTTCCAGTTGATTGCTTTCATTTTCAGCAAATCAACAACACCGGTGAAGGAATCTTCTGCACCGATTGCCAATTGCAGAGGAACAGGGTTAGCAGCCAGACGAGTTTTGATCTGTTCAACAACGCGCAGGAAGTTCGCTCCCATACGGTCCATTTTGTTAACGAACGCGATACGTGGAACGTTATATTTATTCGCCTGACGCCATACAGTTTCAGACTGTGGCTGAACACCACCAACTGCACAGTAAACCATTACTGCACCGTCAAGAACACGCATAGAACGTTCTACTTCAATAGTGAAGTCAACGTGGCCTGGGGTGTCGATGATGTTGATACGGTGTGGCTCATACTGTTTAGCCATACCAGACCAGAATGCGGTAGTCGCAGCAGACGTGATGGTAATACCACGTTCTTGCTCCTGTTCCATCCAGTCCATAGTAGCAGCGCCATCATGAACTTCACCGATCTTATGGCTTACACCAGTGTAGAACAGAATACGTTCGGTGGTAGTGGTTTTACCCGCGTCAATGTGCGCGCTGATACCGATATTACGGTAACGAGTTATAGGGGTTTTACGAGCCATTTTTTCCTCTCTCGTGGGCGTTCAATATTCGTTCAATATTAGAGAACGGGTAGCTAAGCAGCTACCCAGAACATATTCACTGCCGATGGTATAACAAAAATGGATTACCAACGGTAGTGTGCGAACGCCTTGTTAGCTTCTGCCATACGGTGAACGTCTTCACGTTTCTTAACAGCAGCGCCTTTGTTTTCAGCCGCATCAGATAATTCATTCGCCAGGCGCAGAGCCATCGACTTATCACCGCGTTTACGAGCAGCATCAACGATCCACCGCATTGCCAATGCATTACGACGAACCGGACGAACTTCAACTGGAACCTGGTAGGTAGAACCACCTACACGACGGGATTTAACTTCCACAGTCGGGCGCACATTATCCAGTGCCAGCTCGAATGCTTCCAGATGATCTTTACCAGAACGCTGAGCCAGGGTCTCAAGCGCACCATATACAATTGCTTCTGCGACAGACTTCTTACCGTCTACCATCAGGATATTTACAAATTTTGCCAGCAGTTCAGATCCGAACTTTGGATCTGGCAGAATTTTACGTTGACCAATTACACGACGACGTGGCATGGAAATACTCCGTTTCGAATTTCAGGGTTGTCCAAAACTCTACGAGTTTATTCTGACATTAAAGTAAAAAATGTTTGGCCTTACTTAACGGAGAACCATTAAGCCTTCGGCTTCTTCACACCGTACTTAGAACGACCTTGTTTACGGTCTTTAACACCGGAACAGTCCAGTGCACCGCGAACAGTGTGGTAACGCACACCTGGCAAGTCTTTAACACGACCGCCACGGATCAGGATTACGGAGTGTTCCTGCAGGTTGTGGCCTTCACCACCGATATAGGAAGTCACTTCGAAACCGTTAGTCAAACGAACACGGCATACTTTACGCAGTGCTGAGTTTGGTTTTTTGGGAGTAGTCGTATATACACGAGTACATACACCACGTTTTTGCGGGCAAGCTTCCAGAGCAGGAACGTTGCTTTTCACAACTTTCGAGCTACGAGATTTGCGAACCAGCTGGTTAATAGTTGCCATTATTAAAAAAGCTCCTGGTTTTTTGCTTCGTAAACACGGATTTTACCCTCTGTCAGTCATGATGACAAAACGAGAGGACGCGGAATTTTATTGCTGACTTGACGAGGTGTCAAGAAATATACAGCCTTTCTATGGTCGGCGTCGTCAAAGAGTTAGCAAGTCATTTATTGCTGGCTGAATACTACAGGCAGTATCTTCGGACAAAATACAGAAATATCTACCAACTGAAACTTTGCTGGTGTTTCACCGTTAAGCTAACAAAACCGTTATAATTTACCACCTGTACACGATCTGAAACTTGCTTAACAAGCCCTCGTGCCTCCAGATCATCCTGCAAAGCATAGATACCGGCTCCTGTGCGGATCAACTCAGCTAAATAGCGATTACCATTCACACTGAGCAATACCCCATTCTGAATCAGCAGAACATCATCCACATCAGTGATCAAGCCAAGTATTGCATTGAAGTCATCCTGGTAAGGTGAGCATTTAACAGTATATAACATGTTATCTCTCCAAAATAGATTAAAATTTCAGCACAATATCATAGCCTGATAACATTTGCCGAATGGCCACAGCGGAGAGAAACTCGGCCTCCAGAATAAAATGACTTTCCGGGTTAAATCCTCTAACCATCAGGTCTTCAAGGCAAATATAATACTTATCAATATCATACAGAGATAAAATCTTAAATGTTGAAATGTAGTCACGTGACAGAATTTTATCTGGTTGCTGATCGGACAGTAGCTGGAATACTCCATCAGAAATAAAGAATACCCCCATCTGCTCTGTTAATGCTGATGTTGCGAGTAGAGCATCCAGCCCTTCTCTACCAGCAGAAGACCCATGGGGAGCTTCAGTAAAAACGAAGGCGATTTTTTTCATTATTACCCTCAATATCCTTTTGCCTATGCCCCTAAAACTGTACCACGCGATCACATAGCATCATGGCCTCAGCCAGAGAACCAAGGCCACTGAGTTCAAACCCATTGGCCAGATTCGCAGCATCCAGATTCAGTTCATTTGCCTGTTGTTCATCTACAACACCACGTCGCAACGCTGCCGCAACACAAATGGATAAATTAAACTGGTGCTGAGCAGCCAATGATTGCCAAGCTCTGACGAGATCAAATTCATCATTAGCAGGCGCTAGCAGCCGATTGCCATTCTGAACGCCGTCACGATAAAAAAATATGCTATGCAATTTATGGCCAGAAGCAATAAGCGCCTGAGCAAATTGATAAGCACTACTGGCTTGCTGAGTTCCATATGCTGGCCCGGTCACCAGAAGACAATAAGACAGTGGCGACATTACTTCTCCAGACTCGTACATTCACCACTTTTAAACTGGCGAATATAAAGGTATACCGTATGTTTGGAGATATTCAGTCGATCAGCAACCTGATTAATAGCATCTTTAATATCAAAAATACCTTTCTCATAAAGATTCAGGACAACCTGCCTGTTTTTCGCATTATTGGAAACATTGCGATCAGCATTTACCTCTTCAATAGTATATTCCAGAGTCTGAGCAACCAGATCATCCACAGAAGAAGCAAAATTGACGTTTGAAGAGACTTCGTGAGTTTTTTCCGGAATAAAAGTCTGAATAATTTCAGAAAAAGGAACATCCAGATTCATATTAATACACAAAAGCCCAATCACTCGACGCTGACGATTACGAATCGCAATCGTAACAGATTTCATCAATGCGCCACTTTTCGCCCGTGTGAAATAGGCCCTGGAAACACTGGCATCTTCATCCGTCATATCGTGCAGCATTCGTAATGCCAGATCAGTAATGGGAGAACCAATTTTACGGCCCGTATGTTCGCCATTAGCTATTCTGACAGCTGAACATTTAAGGTCTTCCAGTGAATGAAGAACAATTTCACAATGCCCACCAATCAGCATAGCCAGGCCATCAACAGCAGCTTCATAAGACTTTAAAATTTCATGATCCGTTTCACTGAACGGTTGGTTTTCCAGTAAATCAATATCGCTGTTATCACCAGATATTTTATCACCGGATAATAGTGGGGTAGACATGTAATACACCATCCTTCAAGCTTAGACTTCACCTCACCAAAAGCATCAGAGTGAGATTTATTATAACCGCAATTTAACAGAAAACATTCCAAAAACGCTGTATTCTATCCAGAATAATGACGTTAAAACTACATTAAATTGCCGTCAAGACCTTGCTGAATAGACTGCCAGAGGTTATCACAGCGTTTATGTTCAAATGTACCTGATATATGAGAAAATTATTCTATTTAATATTGTATAAAATAATAATTGGAAAAATTCATTCTCTATATTTACGTTTATTACTTACTAAATTTACTAAATCGAAGTAAATATTAGTATAACAAAACAGGGACCTGATAGCCCCTGTTATAAAATCATGTATTAATTACGATGAAAATTATTTTGCTTTCGCGTTAGGTTTAATATCCAACAATTCAATTTCAAAGACTAAAGTTGAGTTAGCTGGAATTTCTTGCACGCCATTTTTGCCATAAGCCAACTCAGGTAGGATGACTAATTTCATTTTTCCACCTTTTTTCAGATGCTGAAGACCTTCTTTCCAGCCCTGAATCACTTTATCCAGAGGAATCGACAGAGGCTCTTTGCGTTCATAGGAGCTATCAAACACTTTCCCATCAATCAAACTTCCTTTGTAATTCACAACTACGGTATCGCTTGTTGCAGGTGTTTTACCACTTCCTTCCCGCTCAATTTTATACAGAAGACCAGATTTCGTTTTTACAACTCCCGCCTCCTTAGCAAACTGCTCCCGGAATTTATCCCCTTTCTCACTATTTTCACTGGCCTCTTTCTCCAGCTTGGCCTGTAAAGAAGCTCTAATTTTGGCATCAAACTCACTAAGGACTTGCTGAATTTCTGTGTCATTCAGTTTACTTTTGTTATTGACGGCATCTTCAAAACCAACCAAAAGCTGAGACTTATCAATATCAATACCTAGCGCTTTCTGTTCGTCCAAAGATTTTTCCATATAGTGACCGATGGAAGCTCCCAATGCATAAGAATCCTGCTGTTCTACTGTCTTAAAAGCCTTATTCAGTTTCACTTCATCGCTGGTTTTTGTTTCAGCAGCCATTGTATACGGTGCACTGAATGCCATTGCCAGTGTAGTTGCCAGTAAGGTTGTTTTTAACAATGATTTCATCTTATTCTCCAATAAATTTGACTGAGTTTGCCGTCAGCAAAAATCATGCAACCACATGTACTATAACTGCCTACAAAAACCAATAACAATATTTGCTATACGCCGCCCTGAAAAATATTGAAACAATCTTGAAGTAACTCATTGAACAAAAAGCTTTCCTATTCTCCACTTTCTCTCCATTTTACTTTTCAACTTCACCAAAATTTTCACCTTCACCAAAAGATTTAGACATTAAGGTTTCTCTATTAGGCTTTGGGCATGAGGCTTCAAGTATTATAGTATCGATTTAAATACAATAATCATTCCGTCGAGTAATGACATGATTAAAGACAGGAGAAAAAGTGATGGTATTATCCAGCCTTGAGCAGAGATTTGAGCAACTGGAAACTAAACTGGCCTATCAGGAATTTACCATTGAAGCGTTGAATCAAGAAGTCAGAAAACAGCAAGTAGAAATGGATAAGCTAAAAGAACAGCTAAAATTAATGGCCGAACGACTTAAAACTCATCAGTCATCAATTATTGCACCACTTTCAGAAGAAACGCCCCCACCCCATTACTGAAAACAGAACCACTGAAGCCGATTCCGGCTATCCGATCGGGGGAATCGTCTGCCAGGGAAGGCCAAAAGATCGACAAAAAGAGAAGCTAGCCAGCTTCCCTTTTTTCAGCTAACCCGCTGATTAATGGCAACCACCGCCACAACAGCTATGACCTTCATGATCATGATGGTGATCGTGATCACCGCAACCATCCTGTCCATGTACGTGACCATGAGCCAGTTCTTCTTCTGTCGCCTCACGAATTGCTACAATTTCAACGTTAAATTTCAGGTTCTGACCAGCCAACATGTGGTTACCATCAACAACAACTTCATCACCTTCTAAAGCGGTGATTTCAACAGGCACAGGCCCCATATCGGTATCCGCCAGGAAACGCATACCAACCTGCAACTCTTCTACACCAACAAAAACATCTTTTGATACGCGCTGAACTAAGTTCTCATCATACTGACCATACGCATCATTTGCTTCAACGCTAACATCAAAACGTTCACCAGCCTCACGACCTTCCAGCGCTTTTTCCAAGCCGCTAATCAGGGAACCACGGCCATGGAGATAGTCTAACGGTGCGCTCACCGGAGACTCATCAACTAAAACACCATCTTCTGCTCTTACTTGATAAGCCAAGCTGACCACCAAATCTTTTGCTACTTTCATGACATCTCCTACGATACCCAGGAAAAAACGTGGGAAAAATGGTTACGACTAAAAAAATGCCGCTGATTGTACCGGAATTCTACTTCACTGTACCTAGTGATGGGAAAATTTATCCGTTACCCATTGTAATTACATTGAGTTATTGAGGTGTAAAAATGCCGATAACTTGTTCCTGCTTTCTGACATGAGACGTTACAGCCTCATCAGTTTGCCGCTGAAGATGTCCACAGTGAACACATTCGACAATATCAACTCTGTTTTCCTGCCACATTGCCAAAGTATCCTGTGACTGACACTTTGGGCACACAGCACCTGCTATAAAACGTTTACGACTCACTGACATATTTACCCCCATTGCTGTTCATGCCTGATGCGGATGAATCCCTAACCTGATTAATGTTTTACGCAGTCGTTTCACTTCGCTCATATCACCCTGTTAGATGACAATAACATCAGTTCCCTCCCAGGACGTGTCAGACCGCCTATTTTCCGCTACCATGCACGCCAAGCTATCAAAACGAATATATATAATGTCATTAACTTAACATATCCCATACAGACAACATCATGATTGTTTTTTCTTCTCTGCAAATCCGTCGTGGCATTCGCGTCCTACTGGATAATGCCAACGCAACCATCAATCCCGGCCAAAAAGTGGGATTAGTTGGTAAAAATGGTTGTGGTAAATCAACCCTACTCTCATTACTGAAAGGTGAACTACAAACTGAAAGTGGCTCTGTAACATTTCCCAACAATTGGGCTTTAGCCTGGGTGAATCAGGAAACGCCAGCTCTGGAGATTTCGGCTCTGGAATATGTGATCGATGGTGATCGTGAATTCCGCCAACTGGAACAGAAACTGCGAATTGCCAACGAACAGAATGATGGTCATGCCATTGCACACCTTCACGGCTTGCTCGATACTATTCAGGCATGGACAATTCGTGCCCGTGCATCCAGTTTACTGCATGGGCTGGGATTCTCTCAGGCCCAACTGGAGCAACCTGTCCGTTCATTTTCCGGTGGCTGGCGTATGCGACTTAATCTGGCTCAGGCGCTGATTTGTCGTTCTGAGCTATTGTTGCTCGATGAACCCACCAACCATCTTGATCTGGATGCTGTAATCTGGCTCGAAAAATGGCTGAAAAACTATACAGGTACTTTAATCCTGATATCGCACGATAGAGATTTCCTCGATCCAATCATTGATAAAGTCCTGCACATTGAACAGCAGAGCTTATTTGAATACACGGGCAATTACTCTTCTTTTGAACGGCAACGAGCAGCCAAACTCGCCCAACAACAAGCTACATACCAAAGCCAGCAAGAAAAAGTAGCGCATTTGCAAAGCTACATTGATCGTTTTCGTGCGAAAGCTTCCAAGGCAAAACAAGCTCAAAGCCGAATCAAAATGCTGGAGCGAATGGAGTTGATTGCGCCTGCTCATGTTGATAACCCATTCCGTTTCAGTTTCCGCCAACCAGACAGCCTGCCAAATCCACTATTAATTATGGAAAAAGTCAGTGCCGGATATGAAGATAAAACGGTACTGAACTCAATCAAATTAAATTTGGTTCCGGGCTCACGAATTGGCTTGTTGGGTCGTAACGGTGCGGGTAAATCAACCCTGATAAAATTACTGGCAGGGGAACTCATTCCACAACAAGGGGAGATTTCCTTAGCCAAGGGCATCAAGCTAGGATATTTTGCACAACATCAGTTGGAATACCTTCGCGCAGATGAATCTCCTTTACAACATTTAGCCAAACTTGCTCCTCAGGAAACAGAACAACAGCTAAGAGATTATCTTGGTGGTTTTGGTTTCAAAGGTGACCAAGTGACCGATCCAACTGTGCGTTTCTCAGGAGGAGAAAAAGCCCGATTGGTGCTGGCGCTGATTGTCTGGCAACGTCCGAACCTTCTGTTGTTGGATGAACCGACCAACCACCTTGATCTCGACATGAGACAAGCATTGACTGAAGCCCTGATCGATTTCGATGGCGCTCTTGTCGTGGTATCGCACGACAGACACTTATTGCGTTCCACGACAGATGAACTCTATCTGGTACATGATGGCAAAGTAGAACCTTTCAAAGGTGATTTGGAAGATTACCAACAATGGCTGACAGAATTACAACGTCAACAGTGGCGTGAAAATCAGGAAAAGGAAAAAACAGCTCCCAGTATAGATGATTCTGTAAATAACATTCAAAATTACAGTGCACAAGAACGCAAAGATCAAAAACGGCGTGAAGCAGAATTCCGTAGCCAAACGCAACCATTGCGTAAACAACTCACAGTGCTCGAAAAAGAGATGGAAAATTTAAGTACAAACTTGGCAAGTTTAGAAGAAAAACTTTCAGATAACACAATATATGAAAGTGAGCGTAAAACTGAATTAACGGAATGCTTGCATCAACAAATAAAGACTAAATCCAGACTGGAAGATATTGAAATGGAATGGTTAGATATTCAAGAGCAACTTGAAAAAATGACAGAAACATTTAACATCAATCAGTAAGTCTATTACCATTCAATTATTTCCAGGCAATGATTACCGGATATTTTAATTCAATACCCGGTAATCATACTTTATATCGCAAGCCCCCTAAACTGACTATGTATTCCCAAACATATTATGTGCACAAATAAGAAAAGGAGTTCATCTAAAATGAATTATCTTACTGACCTTAAAGATGATAACTCATTTAATTAAAAAGTATTTTTATAATTGTAAGACATCAGTAATTCTAATAAACATTCTATGTTCCTTAACGAAAACGGCCTTATCATTTATGATTTAAATCTGATTTCATAACAGAATATATTAAGTATAACAATAGAATAATTCACTGATCACTTATAAAATTATTTTACAGATTGGCCACCAATGCAGAAAAACTTTCGGCATCATCAATCAAATCATCATCTATTGACTTGCCCCATACTACACCTAAATCTATCTTCTTATCAGTTTCAATAATTTCTAACAAATTCATATAATAATCAGGAATTGCAGCAATCATCCTTTTAGGTACACAGGCATAAGTACCACTCTTTGTAATCATCTCCATAATTAACATGATATCATTTGTTTTTAATAACAAACCCATATTATCACCAGTATAAACAGGAAAGACATTCAGACAATCATTCAGGTCAATCACCTCTTTTTTTCCCGACGAACTGCTCAGAAAATTCTTATGCTTAGACTTGCTGTTTTCTGTTCTAAATTTAGATATCAATTGACTCCTTTTTCTAAAGATATAAACCAATTTTTCAGTAAAAGTTTTTTTCGGCTCTAACTGTGTCACAGCCACCAATGGCACTACAGCTACATGGAGCATTCCCACATTCAACAAACTAATCTGCTGCTCAACTGACAATCCTGTCATCAAAGCCAGCACAACATTCCCTTTCTTCCCTGCAAGCTGCTTTTCTATTTGCGAATAGTTATGAGTGGAAAAACAGGAACCAACATATAGGTGCCTGACAAGTTCCCTTTTTGAATCAGACTGTACCTGACTTTTAAACTGTTCATAATGCGTTAAAAACTTCCTGGCATTTTCCAACGTCTTCTGCCCAAAATCTGTTAATCTTGTTCCACTTGGCCCCCTTCTGAATAATGAAGCCCCCAGAATACCTTCCAGACCATGTATTTTTTTCGTCAAAGCAGGCTGAGAAAGGTAAAGTTTCTCTGAAGCCTTATGATAATTAAGAGTCTCAGCCAAAACGATGAAAGCTTCAAGATTGCGTATATCCATGTTCTTTCGCCCAATGGTTGTGAATAAAAACAAAACATTACAGATTCATGGTGATAGCATTTTAACTTAGCGTTTCGCCAAAGGTTTTATCGAGACTACTGGTCAAAATGTTAACCAGTGAAATGTTAGTTAATTAATAAGGATACAATTAGCAAAAAATTTACTATTGTGTTTTAATCACACAAATTAATAATAAAAACTAAGAAAAGCATATCAAACTAGTTTACTCGTATAATGACACAACCCATAGTTTATTCATGTATTCTTATAACAAAATCCATCCATTCTTTATCACTAATTCATATTTAACGCTTATCACGTGTTAATCTTAAAATACATCCATCTACGTAATATAATTTATAACCCATTAGAAGAAAATAAATTACAAAAGGTTTAATTATCAAAATCCGAGTAAAACACAACTTTTATAAAAACTTATTTTTAGAGTAATATTACCTATATAATATACCTATCCTTATTTCAAGTTTCTAATTTTTTGGATATAGGAACATTCTGTATTTACATATTATTGCACAGGTAAAACATGCTGGAATTTTCGTATAAAGGAAAGTATCGATTGAACATTAAGATAATCACTCAATGAAATATTAGCTAAGCGGCTTTAAAACCATTGATTAATTCAGGTATGTCCGCTCTCGTTGGAGCCTTGATCTTTTCGTATTACAAATCAAAAAAATAGCTAATGTGAAGATTTCAATCAGTACCCTGTATCGGTTTTTCTGTAAAAACAAGGTAGATATACACTTTAACCCGAAGATCGGCTCAGACTGGTACTTCAAAGGCCAACAAAAACGGTAACCCGAAACCATTGTTGCCAATATATGTGGCAGCTCATCAAAAGAGTTAAGATTTTCTTGAATGCCGATTCAGCGACTACTTGGAAAGGAATAGGAAATATGAATGTCTCATAAGTTAGCCTGATGCCATTAACCAATGGATGAGATATTTAAGAAAATAATCACTTTTCTTTATCAGGCAAATCATCAATTCTTTATGAATATGGTGTTTACGATTACTCTGAATGAACAAAGTAAATAAAAAAACAGTCTGAAAGATGAAAGTTATATTATGTGATCAATGCGATAATTCAGTATTTATGAATTACCTAAAATCATTCCATCACATGTAGCAGGAAAAAATGATGAAAATCGATCTGAATAATCTGGTGACTGAAAGCCGTAACCCCGCCAGTACTCATATTGATGAGTTATCAACACTCGATATGCTCCGCGTTATCAATGATGAAGACAAAAAAGTCGCCGTTGCAGTTGAGCAGATACTACCTCAGGTTGCTCTTGTCGTTGATAAAGTTGCAGAAGCTTTACGTCAGGGTGGACGCTTAATCTATAGCGGAGCAGGAACATCAGGTCGATTAGGGATTTTGGATGCCAGCGAATGTCCGCCAACCTACGGCACCAAACCGGAACAAGTGGTCGGTTTAATTGCTGGCGGGCATCAAGCCATTTTCAAAGCCGTCGAAAATGCGGAAGATAATCGGCAACCAGGCGCAGATGATCTTAAGGTACTACACTTTAATGAAAAAGATGTGCTGGTCGGAATTGCCGCCAGTGGCCGGACACCTTACGTGTTGGGAGCAATGGAATATGCTAAATCAGTAGGAGCAACTGTTGCTTGTATCAGTTGCAACCCTGACAGTCCGATGACCCAACTGGCTGATATCGCTATCACTCCCATTGTCGGGCCAGAAGTTGTAACAGGTTCCTCCCGTATGAAAGCAGGTACAGCGCAAAAACTGGTGCTGAATATGATCACGACAGGAGCCATGATCCGTACTGGTAAGGTATATGGCAATTTGATGGTGGATGTGGAAGCCACTAATGCTAAGTTAGTTGAACGACAAAAAAATATTGTCATGGCTGCTACTGAGTGCAACAGGGAGACGGCTGAACAAACCCTGAACGCCTGTAACGGTCACTGCAAAACTGCAATTGTGATGATTCTATCGGGGCTCAGTGCCGAAGAAGCCAGAATATTATTAACAGAACATCAAGGGTTCATCCGGTCAGCGATTTCAACTGCTCGATAATCATTACTTTTTCTTTGTGGAAGATAAACCGCAGGGGTGGTACGTGACTAAAATTAATTCAGATATGCTGGTTGAAATTCTTCACGCTATTGGTGGAACAAGTAATGTCATACATAGTGGCAACTGTATGACTCGTCTGAGATTGACGTTACGTGATAATTCGCTGGTCGATAAGGCTAAACTGAAGCTAATTCCCGACGTTCTGGGGGTCATTGAAAGTCATGAACAACTCCAGATTGTCCTTGGCCCCGGTAAGGCTCAAACAGCAGCGGAGATGATGAATGAACTATTAAGTTCTGCTGAGCATCCGGCCTCTGAACATCTTTCAACAAAACATCACTCGGCAAATTTGAAAGAGATTGCCTCTTCCAATAAAAAACACCTCAAAGAGAAACAAACCCGTTCAATCCATAAATTCCTTACCAAATTTGCTACCATTTTTACTCCTCTGATCCCCGGATTTATCGCTGTTGGTCTACTATTAGGCCTTGCCACTCTGCTGGAGCAAATTTTCATTCAGGGTGTTACACAACCTAACGCTGTATTGGTTGAAATGATCGGCTATATGAAAATTTTCAGCAAAGGAATGTTCACTTTCTTCAGTATCTTGATTGGTTACAACGCTCAGAAGGCTTTTGGCGGTTCAGGCGTTAATGGGGCCATCATCGCTTCCCTGTTTATTTTGGGTTACAACCCTGACTCCCTCAGCGGCTTTTATTCTGGTATCAACAATTTCTTTGGCTTTCCCATCGATCCACGGGGAAATATTATCGGGGTATTGATTGCCTGTATTCTGGGAGCCTGGGTTGAGAAGCAGATCCGTAAGATCATGCCTGCTGACCTGGACATGATCCTGACCTCTGCTATCACGCTGCTTGTTATGGGCGCGGTTACTTTTATTGTGATTATGCCGATAGGCAGTTATCTGTTTGCAGCAATGTCATGGCTTTTCACTAATCTAAATGGTAATCCATTCGGTACAGCCATTTTGGCGGGGCTGTTCTTGATCGCTGTGATGTTCGGTGTACATCAGGGGTTTGTGCCAGTCTATTTTGCTCTGGTAGAAACACAAGGGTTTAATTCCCTGTTTCCGATTCTGGCAATGGCAGGAGCAGGGCAAGTAGGCTCTGCGCTGGCGCTATATGTCAGAGCCAAAAAAGATTCGTTGCTACGCACTCAAATCAAAGGAGCTATCATACCGGGCTTTTTGGGGATCGGTGAGCCCTTGATTTATGGTGTAACATTGCCTCGCATCAAACCTTTCGTTACCGCCTGTTTTGGTGGTGCTGTTGGTGGTTTTTTTATCGGCCTGATTGCCTGGTGTGGATTGCCCGTCGGCCTAAATACGGTTTTCGGCCCCTCCGGTGTAGTTGCCCTGCCCTTAATGACATCCCAGACAGGCATTTTCATGGGCATGGCAGTATACGGTGCAGGGCTAATTGTTTCGTATATCAGCGGCTTTATGCTGACATTTTTCTTTGGCAGCAAGGACATTGACTTAAGCTGATTCAGCTCACCCAGATCAATGGTACACAAGCCGCGGTCAAAAGCCCCATCACGATATTGAAAGTAAACCATGCGGTGCGGCTTTTTAACAGACGGCCAATCATAGCGCCCAAAATAAGCCATACCATTCCGGTGACTGTATTACACAATAGCATCACCACGCTGATGACCAGAATGGAATGGATATATAAATCCCCTGCTAAACTGTAGCTGCTGATAGCCCCTAACCCCATCATCCATGCTTTCGGGTTCAAAAACTGCAATAACCAGCCTTGATGACCTTTAATGGGTATCCCAAGGGATTGTGTAGCCTCCAGCCGTTTGTATTGTGCCGTCACCGTCTTCCAGGCCAGCCACAGTAAATACAGGCTACCGAGCACCTTCAATCCGGTGTGTATGGCCGGATACACCAGCAGTAACGCCGCAATACCAAAAGCAGACAACAACAGGACAGATTGCATCCCAAGAACAATCCCCAACAATAGTATTAACGAGCGGCGGAACCCAAAGTTGGCACCAGATGATGTCAGTAACATATTGTTCGGGCCGGGCGTGATTGCGGAGATAAACATAAATGTGCTAAGTGAGAATATCAGGCTGGCGGTCATGACGTGCTTTATCCCTCAATTATTGACATTTCCTTTCCAAGAAAATAGCAGTATGTTATTTAACATACAAGGCCAGTTAACAATGAAAGTTAAACTCAAAAACATCCTCAAAACTAAGCAATACCAGCAGCTAATATAATGTGATATGGAGCGACCACAATGATTATCCCGTGGCAACAAGTAGAACCCGATACTCTACTCAGCTTGATCGAAAGTTTTGTCTTGCGGGAAGGCACCGACTACGGTGAACGCGAAAAAACATTGGAACAAAAAGTACAGGATGTAAAACGCCAGCTTGAGCGGGGTGAAGCCCTGCTGGTCTGGTCTGAATTGCATGAGACTGTCAATATCATGCCTAAGGAGATGTTCCGTCCATAGTTTCATATCATTTCCGGCTCAATAGCATTTCATTCAACATCTGTTTGTTTTATTGGCCTGATACTGCTGATCGCGAGAACGATCATCCCAATTTTTATGATAAGGAGTCTGTTTCTTATGTCTGCCAAACACCCTGTCATTGCCATAACCGGCTCTAGCGGAGCCGGAACGACAACCACCAGTGTGGCATTTCGCAAGATTTTCCAACAACTCGGCATCACTGCCGCACTTATCGAAGGGGATAGTTTCCACCGTTATACCCGCCCTGAAATGGACGCAGAAATACGTAAAGCGAAAGAACAAGGCAGGCACATCAGTTACTTCGGGCCAGAAGCGAATGATTTCCATATGCTGGAGAAGACATTCTTTGAATATGGGGAAACAGGTACTGGCCGCTGGCGGAAATATCTGCATACTTATGATGAAGCTGTTCCCTACAACCAAGTACCGGGTACATTCACACCCTGGGAATCACTACCATCAAACACCGATATGCTGTTTTATGAAGGGTTACATGGTGGTGTTGTCACACCGCAATACAATGTCGCCGAATTAGTTGATCTGCTAATTGGTGTTGTCCCCATCGTCAATCTTGAATGGATACAAAAGCTCATTCGTGATACCAGTGAACGCGGGCATTCAAGGGAAGCGGTTATGGATTCCGTGGTTCGTTCAATGGATGATTATATTCGCTATATTACGCCACAGTTTTCCCGCACTCACATCAACTTTCAACGCGTTCCTACTGTTGATACCTCCAACCCCTTTTCCGCCAAAGCTATCCCTTCTCTGGACGAAAGTTTTATCGTCATCCGCTTCCGTGGTCTGAGCCAAATCGATTTCCCTTATTTACTGGCCATGCTTCAGGGTTCGTTTATTTCCAGTATAAATACTATCGTCGTTCCAGGTGGAAAAATGGGACTGGCAATGGAGTTAATTATGGCTCCGTTAGTTCAACAATTACTGGAAGGCAAAAAAATTTCCTGAATTAAGCACAAGTTAATTATCAATAACACAGGTAACAAAAAATAATGTTACCTGTGACAAAACACTAACTATTCACCCACTTATAAATGAAAATGTAGTAAATGGTATTCTGCAAACAGATTTCTGGTAATTTATTAACTGGTTTTATATGCTGAAGCGATACAGGAGAAGACAGAAAAGTTTTCCTGTGTTACAAACAGAGTTACAAGCGAAGCTGGCAGGTTTTATGAGGCTGAATAACTACACCAATATGTTAGCATCCTTATAAACCTATATAAAATTCTTACTTGTCGGTTTTTCAGCAAGTTAATATGTTAATCTATTGACTTTATAAAGCCGGCCTGATGAGAAACTGTCAGTTTCTCAGAACATAAAGGCGGAAATAACAACAGAGGATAAAGCGAATGGTTCTCGGCAAGCCACAAACAGACCCTACTCTTGAATGGTTTTTGTCACACTGCCATATTCACAAATATCCATCCAAGAGCACGCTTATTCATCAAGGCGAGAAAGCAGAAACGCTTTACTACATTGTTAAAGGTTCAGTTGCTGTTCTAATAAAAGATGAAGAAGGTAAAGAAATGATCCTCTCTTATTTAAATCAGGGGGATTTCATTGGTGAACTTGGATTGTTTGAAGAAGGGCAAGAGCGTACTGCATGGGTGCGAGCTAAGAGCGCCTGTGAAGTGGCTGAAATTTCCTATAAGAAATTTCGCCAGTTAATTCAGGTTAATCCTGACATTCTGATGCGTTTATCCGCTCAGATGGCAAGCCGCTTACAAACAACATCGGAAAAAGTCGGAAACCTGGCATTTCTGGATGTGACAGGTCGTATTGCACAGACATTGCTCAATCTGGCCAAACAGCCTGATGCAATGACCCATCCTGATGGTATGCAAATCAAAATTACACGTCAGGAAATTGGGCAGATTGTCGGATGCTCCCGTGAAACAGTCGGCCGCATTCTGAAAATGCTGGAAGATCAAAACCTGATCTCTGCGCACGGCAAAACGATTGTCGTTTATGGAACCCGCTAATTCCTGAAATTGCGCTTGAATTAGGCCAGTGCAACCCATAGAGCACTGGCTTTTTGCTTTCCTTCCTCCAGCTTATCTCATCCTTAACAAAATGAAACCCGCTGGTGCATCATTTAGTCATATAACCTGCCCACAGGTGCTTCGTAAAAAATGGCCGGAAACAACAGCCAAAAGAAAGATTAAATCGTTCTTCGTTAATATTTAAGAAAATTATTCAACAGTTCATGCCCTTGTTCACTCAAGATGCTTTCCGGATGGAACTGCACGCCTTCCAAGGGGAGAGTACGGTGGCGTATTCCCATTATTTCATCCACATTACCATCATGCTGGCTCCATGCTGTAACTTCAAAGGAAGCAGGTAACGTTTCTGCGGCGATGACCAAAGAGTGATAACGGGTCACTGTCAGCGGACGATTCAATCCCTTAAATACACCTTGCTGGTTATGGTGAATTAAACTGGTTTTTCCGTGCATCACCTCACGGGCTTTAACAACACTCGCGCCAAAAGCCTGGCCAATCGCCTGATGTCCGAGACACACCCCAAGAATTGGCAATTTCCCGGCAAAATGCGAAATGGCTTCCAGTGAGATCCCTGATTCATCTGGTGTACAAGGCCCCGGAGAGATCACTAAATGAGTCGGTGCCAATTTCTCGATATCTTCAAGCTGTAATTCATCATTACGCTTAACTAAAACACTCGTCCCTAACTCACAAAAATATTGATATAAATTGAATGTAAAAGAGTCGTAGTTATCTATTATTAATAACATAGGAGTTCATCCTACTGATTTTTATAGTTTTATATATTGCGTTGTCCTATCGGACATTATGCGTTCTGTATCACGGTAAAATTAGGTAAAGCAGCACCAACGGTAGCGGGACTGTCATCATACCACATAGGCATTTTTAAAATAGGGGCAGGGATTACCGCCAGACAGCGGCACATATTCACAGTGAGATCTTTTTCGTGTGAAAACGATAGAGGAGTGAGAAAGGGAGACGGCACTTTAAAAACCCTGAAACTTCAAAAAGTGTAATAACAGGCCAATACCGTCTCATTCTCTATTTTTCAGGTAAAAAACGGGGTTTTCTCATCAAGGTTATTGGGAAACAACCTTTGCAGAAAGGATCACAATCGGTTTCACAGGAACATTTTGGTAAGGCCCAACATTTTCTGTTTTGACTTGAGAAATTTTGTCAACCACATCCATCCCTTTCACTACCTTACCAAAGACGGCATAGCCGAAATCACGCTGACCGTGGTCAAGAAAAGCATTATCAGTCACATTAATAAAAAACTGACTGGTTGCACTATCCTTATCTGCGGTGCGCGCCATTGCAATTGTTCCACGCAAGTTACGTAATCCATTATCAGCTTCATTTTTGATTGGGGCTTTGGTTACTTTCTGTTTCATATCTTTTGTAAATCCCCCTCCCTGGATCATGAAACCGGGAATAACGCGATGGAAAATCGTATTGTTATAAAAACCCTCATTCACATACTCAACGAAATTCTTTGTGGTAATCGGTGCCTTATTGCTATCCAGTTCAAGCTCTATTTCACCTGCTGATGTCATCAGCTTCACGTGAGTTTCAGCAGCCAATGCTGGAGCAGCCATCACACTGATAGCACATGCCGTCATAAGCGACACAAAAATACGTTTAAACATTGATGGTTCCTTTATTCTTGAGGTCAATAACAAAACCCATAAAACTCATTAAGTGTAATTCCCTATAGCGCTAAGTTGCAAAGATTTACCAACTTTTACGAGTAATTATGAGTTTTGCTAAAGAATATCTATCTAAAAAGATATTATATTCTCATATTTTGGGTAGAGTTTATTTTTGGAATAGCGTCTATCTTGGTGTTCTTTCATACATATTAGGCAGGAAAAAGTTGCAGAATATTCTTTACTACGTTAGGCAAAAATAATTTCAGTCAAAAAGTAAAAATATGTCGTAATAGAAACATCACGATAAAGTTACACCTGTCCACAAGCCGTTGCTCTCGGTATAATCACCGCGCTGTTTTTTTTGTGTATTCCGCAGGGAGATAACCATTTTGACCATCAAGAACTACAACTATCATATGACCCACTTTGTCACGAGTGCACCTGACATTCGCCACCTGCCTCAAGATGTGGGCATTGAGGTCGCGTTTGCCGGTCGGTCAAATGCCGGTAAATCCAGTGCACTGAATGCACTGACCCGGCAAAAGAGCCTTGCCCGTACCAGTAAAACTCCCGGACGAACTCAATTGATTAACCTGTTTGAGGTGGAAGAAGGCATACGCCTCGTTGACTTACCGGGTTATGGCTATGCACAAGTACCGGAAGAAATGAAACTCAAGTGGCAGAGAGCATTGGGCGAATATCTCCAGAAACGTGAATGCCTACAGGGGCTGGTGGTATTGATGGATATTCGTCATCCACTCAAAGATCTGGATAGGCAAATGATTGAATGGGCCGTCGTGATGCAGGTGCCAGTCATGATACTACTGACCAAAGCCGATAAACTGGCATCAGGGGCACGCAAGAGCCAATTAAACAAAGTACGTCAGGAATTGGCTAGGCTGGAAGGCGATATTCAGATCGAGAATTTCTCTGTTCTGAAAAAAATCGGCATAGACAAACTTGAACAGAAACTTAATAGCTGGTTCAGCCAGCCCACTATTGAAGTGAAGTAATTTTGAAGTGAAGTAATTTTGAAGTGAAGTAATTTCCACCTTTTCCCTTCTCATCTTCTGCAACAATCGTAAATCACGCATAAAAAAACGCCCCAGTCAAAAGAGATGACTGGGGCAGCTAATATTCAGCTAAATCCGATTACGTGAAGTAAAAGGTCTGAAAGATAGAACATCTTACCTCTGTACCCTACGCCGATAACTTTACCCTATTTTTTTTATCAACAAAAGATTTTTTTGTAATTAATTTTCAATAAATACCTCGATTTAGCCACAATTATGTGATCAATCTCTGTCATTACACCATTTTTCTTGTAGTTTAATTACATATTTGTGGGATCTGGATCTAATCTCAAATCTGATCAAAATTCTTGTCTCACGCCCCTTCACAGTATAATAAAGAAAGCCACAGTGCATTAAATGCACTGTGGCTTTCATAAAAATTATTCAATTAAAGATTAGTGAGCCTGATCCCAATTCTCCCCGACCCCCACATCAACTTTCAGAGGGACACCAAGCTGCATACTTTTCTCCATCAACTCTCTGATTTTCTGTTCCGCGATAACCAGCTCTGATTCATGTACTTCAAACACCAATTCATCATGAACCTGCATAATCATACGCACATTCGGTTGTGCAGTGACGATCCAGTCATCCACCGCTATCATAGCCAACTTGATAATATCTGCTGCCGTTCCCTGCATCGGGGCATTAATGGCCTCACGCTCAGAAGCCTTACGACGCATGGCATTGCGCGATTTGATATCTGGCAGATACAGACGACGGCCTTCCAGTGTCTCAACAAATCCGTTCTCAGCAGCCTGTTGACGAGTGCGGTCCATATATTCCCGTACACCCGGATAACGCTCAAAATAGAGTTCCATATAACGCTGAGCTTCCCCACGCGGAATACCCAATTGACGGGACAAACCAAACGAACTCATGCCATAAATCAGACCAAAGTTAATTGCTTTCGCGCTGCGGCGCTGTTCGCTGGTAACTTGCTCCAGTGGCACACCAAAAACTTCTGCGGCCGTAGCACGGTGAATGTCTTTGCCTTGTGCGAAAGCATCCAATAATCCCTTATCCTGTGATAAATGCGCCATAATCCGCAACTCAATCTGCGAATAATCCGCAGCCATGATGCGATAACCCTCTGGTGCAATAAAGGCCTGGCGAATACGTCGCCCTTCTTCATTACGAACAGGAATATTTTGCAGGTTAGGATCACGGGAAGAGAGACGCCCGGTTGCTGTCACTGCCTGATGATAAGAAGTGTGAACGCGTTGAGTCAGTGGACTGACCATCAGCGGCAATTTATCGGTATAAGTCGATTTCAGTTTTGCCAGCCCACGGTGTTCCAAAATAATTCTTGGTAACTCGTGATCTTCCGCCAGCTCTTCCAGCACTTCTTCATTCGTGGAGGGAGCACCATTTGGCGTTTTTTTCAAAACAGGCAGATTCATTTTTTCAAACAAGATGACCTGCAATTGTTTAGGTGAAGCAAGATTGAACTCTTCTTCAGCCAATGCATAAGCGGCTTTTTCCAGTTCGAGTAAACGTGCCGTAATCTTTTTCGAATGTTCCGCTAACGTATTAGCATCGATCAAAACGCCTGTCCGTTCCATGCGAGAAAGTACAGGAATCAACGGCATTTCGATGTCCTGGAAAACTTTTTTCAGTGCCGCCACATTTTCTATTTGTGGATACATAGCCTGATGCAACCGCAAGGTAATATCTGCATCTTCCGCAGCATATTTTGCCGCCTCTTCCAGTGGGATCTGGTTAAAAGTAAGCTGTTTTTTACCCTTGCCCGCAATTTCTTCAAAAGTCGTGGTTTTATATCCCAAATGACGCTCAGCAAGGCTGTCCATATCATGCCGTCCTGCGACACTGTTCAGGACATACGATTCCAGCATCGTATCAAAAACAATACCATTCAATGCCACACCGTGGCGTTCCAGTACACCACGATCAAATTTCAGATTCTGACCAATCTTCGGCAGGTTGGCATCTTCCAACAGCGGTTTCAAGGCCGTAAGCACTTCATGCAAATCCAACTGTTGTGGCGCGTCCAGATAATCGTGTCCCAACGGCAGATAAGCGGCTTCAACACTGGATTCCCCTTTTGAAGATTGGGGCACTGCAACAGCAAAAGACATTCCAATCAGATTGGCAGTTAAAGTATCAAGTCCGTCTGTTTCAGTATCAAACGAAAATACGGGTGCCTGTTTCAGTTTCCCAACCCATTCATCAAGAGATTTCTGATCAAGGATAGTCTGGTAGCTTTCGGGAGAAATATTCGCTACGGCTGCGGTGGATTTGTTTGTCGTGCTGGTTGTTGGCTTTTGCCCGCTTTTCTCTGACGGACGGCTTTCTAACCAACTGCCATTTTGTACATCGCTCAACCAGCGTTTAAATTCATAGTGACCGAACAGCGCCAATAATTCATCGTTATCCGGTGCGGAAACCGTAAGATCCAGACAGGTTTTATCCAACTCAACGTCGGTTTTAATGGTCGCCAACTGATAAGAGAGGTAAGCAACTTCTTTATGCTGCTCCATTTTTCCAGCCAGCGTTTTTGCACCACGGAAACTGAGTGTCACAATCTCATCAAGTCTGGCGTAGATCTCATTCAATCCACCGATGCCCTGTAACAATCCCAGTGCCGTTTTCTCTCCAACCCCCGGTACACCCGGAATGTTATCGGAAGAATCCCCCATCAATGCAAGGAAATCGATAATTAATTCCGGCGGAATACCATACTTTTCAATGACTTCATCCGGTCCCAAAATGGTGTTAGTCATGGTGTTGATCAGCGTGATATTAGGCGTCACTAACTGAGCCATATCTTTATCGCCTGTGCTGATCAAAACTGAATGCCCCTCTTTTTCTGCCTGCAACGCCAATGTACCAATGACGTCATCTGCCTCAACCCCCGGCACAACCAAAATTGGCAGTCCCATTGCCTTGACCATTTTATGCAGCGGCTCAATCTGCTCACGTAAGTCATCCGGCATCGATGGACGATGAGATTTATATTCAGCAAATAATTCATCACGGAACGTCTTACCTTTGGCGTCAAATACAACCGCCACATGGCTAGGCTTATATTGCAGGATTAAACTGCGCAGCATATTCAGTACACCATACATGGCGCCTGTCGGTTCGCCTGCACTGTTTGTCAGAGGAGGGAAAGCATGGTATGCACGATAAAGGTATGAAGAACCATCAACCAAAATCAGGGGATTATCTGCTATCTGTACCATAAAATTGTCTTCGTCGTTCTGTAGTATGAATAAAGAATAGAATGCCATACTGTGCAGTCATAGACGAATTTTGCGATAATTTTCTCGTTCTGTTACCTATGTCCTCTATATGTCCTGACAAATATTCTGATAAATAAATTGTGGATAACTTTGTGCACAAAAAATTGGCACATAAAACAGATTTATGTTTATCCATGTTAAAAAGGAATAACTGAGAGTAAAAATCAATGAATTACGTCAAATATTATGAAAGTATTGCAACTACTTACAAATCACTGACTTGTGGATATAACCGGAGTTTATGTTATGAAAGGCGGTTTTTAGCAAGTATTGTGCCAGTCTTATAGTAACAGGCACAATACTTGTATCATTTTATATTAATAGTGACGGCCTATTTTTTTGTTACCAGATAATTCACAACATCAGAATATTGTTTGGCATAATCCTGCGCAGATTTAACATCCATTCCGCCATTGTTAATCATATATTTACCATTGACGAAAGTTGCCGGAACACCTTGCAGTTGCAAAGCTTGAGCCGCCTGGCGTTCTTTAGCTGCCACAGATTTCACTATGAAACTATTTAATGCTGCATCATATTCTTCACCAGGAACACCTGCTTTGATAAAAGCATTACGGATATCAGCCTTAGAGATGATAGTCTGAGTTTTCTGGATACCATCAAACAGAATCGGTGCTACTTTATCCTGTACTTTCATTACGATAGCAACAGCCCAGGCATCTGTCAGATCTTTACCCAAAGGACCCAGAAAATCGACATGATAACGTTCATGGGTAACGCCAGCAGGCAGGTTTTTCTGAATCGTACCAGGCACATGATAAATATTTTCAAACTGGTAACAGTGTGGACAATAAAAAGAGAAAAACTCTAAAACCTGAGGTTGATCCGCAACAGGATCTTTTAATGCAACATATTGCTTGCCTTCAGAGAAGCCAGAAGCGCTGGCATTAAATGCCATAAACACTCCCACCAATGCGAACCAAAATTTTTTCATCGTGTTCTCCAGAAAAATTAATACATCGGGGTTAACTGTAAGGGTGGTTCCTGCAACAACTGGATTTGTTCAGAAAAAAGATTTATCTGCTTATGCCAGAAGTCACCATCAGCCATCCACGGAAACGCTTTTGGAAAAGCCGGATCTTGCCAGCGACGAGCAACCCATGCCAGATAATAGACCATCCGCATTGCCCGCAGTGGCTCTATCAACGCCAGTGTTTTCAAGTCAAACTCTGCAAATTGGCCATATGATTCAAGCAGGATATCCAATTGGATCCATCTTTCCTGCCGTGAACCATTAAGTAACATCCATAAGTCCTGAATAGCCGGGCCATTGCGGGCATCATCAAGATCGACGAACCACGCCTCATCACGCCACAGGATATTACCAGCATGACAATCGCCATGCAGCCGCAATACCTGCCAATCAACATTCCATTGTGCTTCCACAGCCTTGTTCAATTCATCCAGTGCAGTAAGGAAAGCGGCTCTGCGTCTGTCGGGGATGAGATCGCATTCTGCCAAATATTGATATGGCTGGTATAAATATTCATTGAGACTGATAGTTGGACGGGCAGAAAATGTTTTCTGGTAACCGACTTGATGTATTTTACCCAACAATCGCCCTACATCTTCCAACTGTTCAAAATTATCAGCTTCATACTGCCGTCCACCTACGCTAGGAAAAATGGCAAAAAAGAACCCGCCATGCTCCAATACCGTCTGTCCATCAATAACCATTGGCGCAGCAACCGGTAAATCTGCTTGCTGCAAGGCCAGTGCAAACTCATGTTCCTCCCGAATTTGCTGCTGGCTCCAGCGTTGAGGACGATAAAATTTCACGACATAACGTTTACGGTTTTCATCCATAAACTGATAAACTCGGTTCTCATAGCTATTCAATTCAGTTAAGCCAGAATCAACATACAAACCAGACTGCATCAAAGCATCCATTATTAAGTCCGGCGTAATATTTTGGAAATTAAAAGCCATTGTTTCTGTCACAACTCAGTTCTCTCTTTCATCAATCTTTAATTATCATACCTTGTGTGTACAGTCCTCAGCCAGCTTCTATACAGTTCTTACAACAAGAAGAATGATTAGGAGAAAAAATTGGTCTGTTAACAAGAGTAAGAGTTATACTCCCTAATTCCTGTGATGTATTGTTACATATTGATTTACAAGGGTTATATAACCAAATATAAAATATTTCATGACCAAGTATCAGGTGATTTCAATGACGTATCCAAAAATCAGTGGTGCAATTCTGGCTGGAGGGCTATCCACTCGTATGGGAGGAAATGATAAAGGACTATTACAATTTGGTGGCATACCATTATACCAACACATAGCAACAAAATTGCAGCCACAAGTTCATGAACTGTTAATTAATGCCAACCGTAATCAGTCGGTTTATCAGCAGAGTGGTTACCCAATTATACCGGACATTATCACTGATTTTTCTGGGCCACTGGCAGGAATGCTAGCGGTATTGAAGAAAGCGATTAATGAATGGGTTATGTTTGTCCCTTGTGATGTGCCGGATTTCCCTGATGACGTAGTAGCAAAACTTTGGCGCTATAAACAACACTCATGGGCGGCTTATGTACATGATTGCGAACGCGCCCATCCGACATTGGCTCTGATGCACCGCAGCCTGATACCCAGATTAGAAAGCTATCTTGCGTTGGGAGACAGAAAGCTGATGTTCTTTATGCAGATGATTAAAGCAAAGGCGGTCTATATCCCGAATCCCACCGCTTTCACCAATTTGAATACACCAGAAGAGTGCCAACACTGGCAATGCCAGCATTGGGAATGTCTTCGGGAGTCAGCATGAATCAAAGTACCTTCCCACCTAACCTGCCATTACTGGGAATTACCGCCTACAGTGGAACCGGTAAAACAACCCTGCTAAAACAGGTCATTCCTCTGTTATGTCAGCAACAAATACGTGTGGGATTGATCAAACACACTCACCATAATATGGATATCGATAAACCGGGTAAGGATAGTTACGAACTGCGTAAAGCGGGTGCAGCACAAACATTAGTTGCCAGCCAGCAGCGCTGGGCGTTGATGGCAGAAACGCCTGAATTACCTGAACTGGATCTGCACTATCTTGCCAGCCGATTTGATACAGATTCTCTGGATTTAATTCTGGTTGAGGGTTTCAAGGACGAAGCCATTTCCAAAATTGCGTTGTATCGGCATGGATTGAATCATTCCTTTGAGGAACTGATTGATCCCCATGTGATTGCCATTGCCAGCGATATCCCGCTGGCTACCTCATTGCCGCGGCTTGATATTAATCGACCAGAGCAAGTGGCAGAGTTTATTGCAAAGTGGCTTTCATTAATCCCGTCAACAGAAACAGAGACATAAAATCATCAGTAGTAGCAAATGATACCGGTGTTAAGGTTATTATGTTGAAAGATATCCCAAAAACCTTCTGGCTGGGATTCAATTTCACTCTCCAGAAGATTTGCTTCTTTCCACTCGAATTTACTGAATCCGGCTTTCTTAATAGCCTGTTCATAACTTTCACGACTCCATTGATAGAATGTGAAAGGACTAGGGGGTGTGCTAAGAAATTCAGCCTGATAACGAAAACCGCCTTTCCATGATTCTTTATTCACGATATGTATACCATATCTATCAAAGTTACTTATTTCCAATCGATAATCAGGTGAAGTCATATATGCCACTAATTTACCAGAGGGCTTAAGATGTCGGGCAGCCGTCTGAAACATAGTTTCCAGCTCTTCGACCGATGCAGCATAGTTAAACAGCCAAATAGCAGTGACGAGATCAAACTTGCCAAATGATTCCATTTTACCAACATCTCGCACATGAAACTCCAGGCCATCACCATATTGTTTCAACTTTGCCTTAGCAAGTTCTATCATTTTTTCCGAAATATCTATCCCTACAACCTTTGAAGCCCCTCGCTTATATAATTTCCGGCTAAAATAACCATATCCACAAGCCAAATCCAGAATTGATTTCCCATTCACATCACCCACCATATCTAAGACAAAACGAGCGTCCAATATACGCAATGCACTGTTTTCTATGTAATTCTCATAACTCTCTCCAATAGAATCATAATTTGCTTTTTTTTCTTTCATAAGTATTAACCCCTGATAAACGGATGTTAGAATTACCTTAATATAGATAATATCAATCAGCCTAAAGAAATATTAATTTTAATTGAAAAATTATTAATTCCGTATATCAATATTATTATTACCGATAACTATATTTATTTTTAAATAAAATAATATCCATTAAATAAAGAAAAACCAAAATATGAAAAACATATAACTGGAAAATATTTCGGTTTATTATCGATAGTGCAACGCCCCCGATAACCAGCTCAAGGGCGTTATTCCTGCTTGATAATTTATCTTTTCCTTACTTCCCTTCCGGCATCAAACCAATAAACGTGGTTTTTTGCCGTGGCTCACTCATCAGTGATTCCAGTTTTTCAACACAACGCAGGTAATGCGGGGTTTTCTTATGCGCTGCGACTGCGGCTTCATCGGTATAAGCTTCGTAGATATAAAAACGGGTCGGGATTTTTTCATCTTGTAATACATCAAACCGCAGATTACCCGGCTCTTTCACCGAGCCAAGGTGATTATCGCGAAATACCTGGATAAATTCGTCGATCTTGTCGGCTTTGACATTAATCTCCACTAATGTGACGTGCATATTATTCTCCCTTCGCTTTTTCACTCAGGAACAATTCATAAGCCTGAGCAGGCTTCTCATTACAATGTACAACTGCCTGAACGGCTTTCAACATTGCTACCGGTGCTTCTGATTGGAAGATATTACGCCCCATATCAACACCGGATGCGCCTTGATCAATCGCCTGATAGCACATCATTAACGCATCCAGCTCAGGCAGTTTCTTACCTCCCGCAATAACAATCGGTACAGGGCAACCCGCGGCAATCCGCTCAAAACCAGTATCGACATAATAGGTTTTAATGATATTTGCGCCCATCTCCGCTGCAATTCGGGTTGCCAGAGAGAAATAACGTTGGTCACGAACCATATCCTTACCGACACCTGTCACCGCCATTGTTGGCATCCCATAACGCGTTCCCTGATCCACCAGCTTGATAATGTTTTTGATGGACTGATGCTCATATTCTGAACCGATATAAACCTGCGCCGCGACTGCACAGACATTCAGCCGCAGCGCATCTTCCATCGCTACCGCAACGGCTTCATTAGACAGTTCAGTCAAAATGGAATTCGCACCAGATGCGCGCAGTACTACAGGTTTATTTGTCGCGGGCGGAACCTGACTACGCAAAATACCGCGTGTACACATCAGCACATCGGTGTGTTCAAACAGTGGAGCGATATTAATATCAATACGTTCCAGCCCTGTTGTCGGCCCTTGAAAATAACCGTGATCAAATGCCAACATGACCGTTTTATTGGTAGCGGGATTGAAAATCCGCGATAAGCGGGATTGCATTCCCCAATCCAACGCGCCACAGCCTTTCAGTTCAAACAATGTATTCTTTTGCGGTGTATCAATGCCAAAATCTTTACCATCTTTGATATCATCTAAATCTGCCATTTCTCCCTCCGGAAGGTTACAACGCGAAATCTATCGGATATGAATCAGAAGTCGTATTGGTTAATGTTTTCTTTGGTAAAAATCACACGCTCCGGCATTACAACAATGCCATTGCCTTTCGCTTCATAGCTGTATCCCTGAACGCTGTTCGGTGAAACCTCAAGTGTGCCGATGTCAGGAATAACCAATTTATCCCCCACATTCAAATTGCCTTTTTTCAGCATTTCATTGGCAACATGAACCGCTATCTTGCCCTGCTTCACCACATCCCACAGGGCGAACTGTTTGACGGTGCCGTTTTCTACATAAGGGCGCATCACATTCGGCGTACTGAATCCAACAATCGCCACATCCTTACGTTCCAGGTTTTCCGCTGCCTGTGCCGCCGCAGGCAGCGCATTGGCATCAGGAGCAATAATTACATCCAAATCACGCCATGCTTTCAGAATACCTTCCGCTGTCTGTAAAGACTTGGCAGCATCGTTATAGCCAAATTGGGTAGTCACAACGTCCCAGTCGGGATATTCCGCTGCAATCTTGGCTTTCGCTTCCTTCACCCATTGGTTTTGATCTGTCACTGTGGGGCTGGAGTAGAAAAACGCTACTTTTGTTTTATCCTTTTTCACTGCATGATCTTTTTTCACTTGATTGGCAGCCATTTCTACCAATATCCCACCCAGTTGTTTTGGCGTTCCCTGATCGATATAGATAGAACGGCACTCTGGCGCAGTATCTGAATCCCAGGTCAACACTTTCACACCACGCTGCATGGCGCGTTTCAGTGCCGGACATAAACCATCCGGTGATACTGCCGACACCACAATCGCGTTGTAACCCTGATTAACAAAATTATTGATGAGCTGTACCTGCCCTGCCACACTTGGCTCAGTCGGGCCATCGTAAGTAACAGCAATCCCCAAGTCTTTACCCGCAGCCTGTGCTCCTTGTCCGCCACTGGTAAAGAACCCGACACCAACCAGCTTCGGAATAAATGCAATTTTGTCAGCAGCTTGTGCCCAGGAAACACATACCAGACTTAACACACTCGCCAAAACCAGTTTTTTTACTATCGATGTTTTCATGCCTGTCTCCACTCTTTTCTATTTCAGGAATAGTTCAGGAATCATTCAAGAATAGCTCACTGAAAAACCGCAGCCCGCCAACGTTGCCAGCAATCACGAATTTGATGGCGATGCAGTGAAACAGAGCGTCCGACCACAGCCATAATCAGCAAAGCACCAGATAACGCGCTAGATATCTGGTTTGGGATACCCGCCATCTGTAGCCCCTGCTGCAAATAACCCACCAACAGGACAGCTAATGCGGTGCCAATGATAGAGCCAGAACCGCCGTAAATATTAGCTCCCCCCAACACCGCCGCAGTGATAGCTGGCATCAGGAATGAGCTGCCCAAGTCAGCGCGTGCTGAACCGAAATAAGACACCAAAACAATCGCAGCCAGTGCAGAAGCTAACCCCGTTAGGGCATACAACAGGCACAGGGTTTTATTGACAGGAATTGCAGCATAACGGGCGGCGCGGCTATTTTGCCCAATCAGAAAGACATTGCGTCCATAGTGAGTACGGTGCATGAACAGCCAGAGCCCGATGACACAAACAGTAAAGATAACTAACGGTACAGGCAGTTCCAGCAATGTCAGGTTAGCGAAATCAGTAAATGCAGCCGGAAAACCGCCAATGCCTTCATAACCTGTCGCCCCCGATAACCCGGACAGTAATAATGCACTGCCACCGAACAGGTACATTGTCCCAAGAGTAATAACCAGAGGATTAACGCCGGTGTAGAAAATCAGCCCGGCATTGATCAAACTACAGAGCACTCCTGTAATCAGCGTCAAAGGAAGAGCAACAACCATCGGTAGCCCGGCCTGATTCATCATCCCCAATACAATGGCACATAAGCCGATAATCGCCCCAAACGAGATATCAATCCCACCGCTGACAATTATCATCGTCAACGGTAAAGCGACGATACCAATACAGATAAAATCGCTGGTGCTGAACAGCAATACATTAATATCCAGCATCCGTGGATTTGCTATGCCAAATAACAGGATTTCCAGAGCCAACAGAACAGCAAGAGCCGTTTCCCAACCATAACGTTGTCGCCCATGCTTTTTAAGCGCATTCATATTATGACTACCTCCTGTTTTCTGCTGCTGAATCTTTAACAGAATCATTATCTGGCTTGAGGAAACGGGCATAACGTTGCTGACGTAAGTTCTTTGCAACGGCACTACGCAATCTGCCATCAAATACCAACACTGCCAGCAGAACCAGACCCGCAATAAAATCGTTCCACCATGCCGGCAGTCTGAGTAATACCAGCACGCTATCTATTTGCGTCAGAAAATAAGCACCGAAAATTGCTCCTGTTACCGTTCCCATCCCACCGAGCAAACTAATTCCCCCCAAAACACAGGCAGCTATTGCTTTCATTTCCAACCCGTTCCCGGTCTGATTTGGGATAAAACCAATCTGGGCGACAAATACAATACCTGCCAATGCTGCCATTACGCCATTCGCGGCAAAAGCTGTAATACGGATACGACTAATAGGTACACCAAGCTGACGAGCACCTTGCAGATTGTCGCCCGTGGCATAGAATCCACGACCAAAATCCGTCATCCTCAACACCCACATCATTGTCAGAACCAGTAATATCAACAACCATCCAATGGGAGAAATGCCGAATAAGATTGGATTAGCGAGCGCTTTCACATCCGCAGGTAACCCCTCAATCCATTTACCGCCTGTCAGCAGCAGCATCAAACCACGATACAAACCTAGCGTACCTAACGTCGCGACAATGGCCGGAATTTTCAGCCATACCACCAGCACACCATTTACCAAGCCTGCCATCACACCGGTCAATAGTGTTATCAGGCAGGCTACCGATAATGGAAAACCCGCATTGAGTGACATTCCCAATACAACAGCACACAACCCCATTGTTGAACCAACGGAGACATCAATATTGCGGGTGAGCATTACCAGCGTTGCCCCCATCGCCAATAACATCAGGATTTGCGCATTAGAGAAAATCATCGTGATGGTCTGGAAATTGAAAGCATGGTGCTCCAGACTTCTTAATAGGAGAAACAATCCTAAAATGGCAATCAGCGCAGTGACTTCACGATTGTTCTGAATAAAGTTTTGGATAAACTTCAGCATGATGCCCTCTCGCCATTTTCCTGTTCACCAAAAGAAAGATGCATAATCGCATCCACACTCATGCTGGATTTATCAAGGTGACCACAAATTTCTCCGTGGTGCATAACCAATACCCTATCCGCCAACTGTACGACCTCATCAAGATCAGACGAAATCAGCAGAACTGCCACTTGCTGGCTGGCAATGTGATGTATCAGTTGATAAATTTCATGGCGTGCGCTGACATCAACACCACGTGTCGGCTCATCAATAATCAAAACGACTGGCTTTGCTTCCAGGCACTTGGCAAGCAGAATCTTTTGCTGATTCCCGCCTGACAGGGTACGCGCAGGTTGGCTGGCATGACGGTAACGAATATTGAGCGCCCGGCGATAACGCTCAAGCACTGCGGTATCATAAGCAGGACGAACCCAAAACGTGCTTTGGTTATGGATCAGTGAACAAACATTCCAGCTCAGGGGAGCATCAAGGAACAATCCCGATGCCTGTCGATCTTCTGGCAGATAAACCAGACCACATCGCAATCGTGCTGCTGTATCCAGTGGATTGAGACTCTGTTGGCGCAAACGGATCGCGCCACTCACAACAGGCCGCAATCCATATAACGTTTCTGCCAGTTCTGTACGCCCTGCTCCAACAACACCTGCCAAACCAACAATTTCTCCCGCCTTCAAAGTCAGACTGATATCACGAAAACCTTCGCCACACAGGGAAATCACGTCAAGTACCGGAGCCTGAATATTGCTATCGGATAAATAATTAGCAGCATCTAACCACAGTTTCTGTGTATCTGTTAATGCAGAAACCCTTGCCTCTGGTGTAATTGCCTGAATAATTGTTTCAGTTGAAAAATCCACAGTCGGCCCACTGAGTGCGATTCCACCATCCCGCATAACACTGACATAGTCAGCAAGCTGGCGAATTTCAGGTAATTTATGGGAAATAAAGATGATCCCCACTTGTTGCTGTTGCAACTCCCGTACCCGTTCAAACAATCGTTCTGTTTCCGCGGGAGTCAGAGAAGCCGTCGGTTCATCAAGGATCAAAATGCGGGAATTGCGCATCAAACCGCGCATGATTTCCACCATCTGTTGATCGGCCACATCCAGACTGCCGGCTGGTGCACTCAGATCTAACCGACAATTCAGTTGCACCAACAATTGTTGCATCCGGCTTTTGCTGGCTTGATGCTTAGGCAGATAAAACAGAATATTTTCCTGAACAGAAAGGTGGGGAAATAACAAAGGTTCCTGTGGTACTAGATAAATACCTAACAGATGGGCTTTGGCAGGTGTCAAAGGGTTAATGGTATTTCCTTCCAACATCAGTGTTCCGGCATCCGGCTGCTCAAGACCTGCGATGACTTTCATCAACGTCGATTTACCTGCCCCATTTCCTCCCAACAAAGCATGAACTTGCCCCGACATCAGAGTGAAATCAACCTGTTTCAACACCACCAAACCGGAAAATTGCTTACTGATCCCCCGGACAGCCAGAAGCGGTGGCATATTGGCAGCATGTTTTTGCGATGAGCGTATTGGCAATGAATGCTTTTGCAATGAATTACTAGCGGAATTGCTTTGTGACATCACGCTACCTCAGGGTGTTTATATGATTTTCGCTGCTGTACCTTATTGCTGCTTTCCGTTTGTGACCCCGGATACTTAACCTGAATACCGATATGAACATTTATTTTTTTAAAAAACTTTTGTTCATGACTCTAATCCATAATCTGAATTTTTTGCAATATTTCGATCACATTTTGTGAAAAAGTTAGATCTTCATTAAAATATGTTCAATTTTTCGCGGAATACCTCTGGTACACCAGAGGCTTTCATGCTTAATTCTTTTCCAGGGGATTAAAGAAGTTGTTATGACGAACAAATCAAACAAGAAAAAATCAGTTTCAGAGAAAGACGTGTCATCCGGGGAGTTTTATTATCCGGGTAATAATTCGGGTAATAGCTATGCAGGTAATAACTATGCAAGCAATAGCTATACAGAAAACAGCTATCCAGGAAACAGCATGAGTGAAGAAGAACTACTGGCACGTGTTGCCTGGTTTTACTATCACGATGGTCTGACACAAGGGGACATCGGTGAACTGCTTGGCCTGAGCCGTCTTAAGGTCTCCCGTTTGCTGGAAAAAGGGCGGAAATCCGGTGTGATCCATGTTCAGATCAACTCACGCTATGAAGGATGTCTGGAGCTGGAAGATACCCTTAAAAAACACTTTAACCTCAATAAAGTACGCGTCTTGCCAGACCTTGAAGGGATTAATCCGAATACCCGGCTAGGCACCGGGGCCGCTCATCTGTTGATGTCACTGATTGAACCTCGCCAACTTTTGGCTATTGGTTTTGGTGAAGCCCCCATGTGTACTTTGCAACATCTGAGCGGTTTTATTTCTTCCCAACAGATCCAGCTAGTGACGCTATCGGGTGGCGTTGGCCCTTATATGACAGGTATTGGTCAGCTTGATGCAGATTGCCCTGTCAGTATTATTCCTGCTCCACTCAGGGCATCAACCCAACAAGTCGCAACAACATTCCGCGAAGAACGCAGTGTGCGGGATGTGATACTCACCGCCTGTGCCGCCGATATCGCAGTAGTCGGTATTGGGGCAATCAACCAGAGACAACAGGCAACGATTATGCGTTCCGGTTATATCAGTGATGGGGAACAATTGATGTTTGGACGCAAAGGGGCGGTGGGAGATATTCTCGGCCACTTTTTCAATACCGAAGGGGAACTGGTCGATGATATCGACATTCATCAGGAACTGATTGGTCTCACCTTGTCTGAGCTGAAAACCATTCCGAACGTGATTGGTGTCGCTGGTGGTATTGAAAAAGCCGAAGCTATTGTTGCTGCATTAAAAGGAGGCTATATCAGTTCGTTGGTCACGGAAGAAAAAACCGCAAGGGCTATGCTGATGTGATCGTCTAATCATTTATCCCCAACAGATTAGGGGATATCCCCTGTGCCATATCGTAGTCAATAATCAACAACCAGTAGGCTAATAAGATAACGACAAACGAGGATAGCATCATGAACCAACGCACTCATGCTCACTCATCAGGGAAGTATCTGATGGCGCTTGATGCAGGAACAGGCAGTATCCGTGCAGTAATATTTGATCTGGAGGGAAATCAAATCTCTGTTGGACAGGCGGAATGGGTTCACCAGCCAGTGCCGAATGTCGCAGGCTCAATGGAATTTGACCTGAAAACCAACTGGCAACTGGCCTGCCAATGTATCCGGCAGGCACTGCAAAAAGCGGAACTACCCGCCAGTGCGATTCAGAGTGTTGCAGCTTGTTCCATGCGGGAAGGTATCGTCCTTTACAACCGCAACGGTGATCCCATCTGGGCATGTGCCAACGTAGACGCCCGTTCCAGTCATGAAGTCAGTGAACTGAAAGAGTTGTACAACAATACGTTTGAATATGATGTGTATCGTTATTCCGGCCAGACCTTAGCATTGGGCGCAATGCCTCGTCTGTTGTGGCTTGCCCATCACCGTTCAGATATCTATCGGCAAGCCAGTACCCTGACGATGATCAGCGATTGGCTGGCTTATATGTTGAGTGGCGAACTGGCAGTTGATCCTTCCAACGCAGGAACAACGGGCATGCTGGATTTAGTGAGCCGCGACTGGCGCCCAAGCCTGCTGGAAATGGCAGGATTGCGTTCCGATATCCTCTCCCCAGTTAAAGAAACCGGTACTTTACTTGGATACGTAACAGATAAAGCTGCAACCGAGTGCGGTCTGAATAGTGGTACACCGGTTATTATGGGCGGTGGTGATGTCCAGCTCGGTTGTCTCGGTATTGGTGTTGTCAAACCTGCTCAGACTGCGGTACTTGGCGGCACATTCTGGCAGCAAGTGGTTAACCTGCCAGAGCCGATGACCGATCCCAACATGAATATCCGCATTAATCCTCACGTGATCCCTGGCATGGCGCAGGCAGAATCCATCAGCTTCTTCACTGGCCTCACTATGCGCTGGTTCCGTGATGCTTTCTGTGCGGAAGAAAAACTGATGGCGGAACGTCTGGGTGTTGATGCCTACAACCTGCTGGAAGAAATGGCAGCGCGAGTTCCTGCCGGTGCATATGGTGTGATGCCCATTTTCTCCGATGTCATGCGCTTTAAATCGTGGTATCACGCTGCCCCTTCCTTTCTCAACCTGTCGATTGATCCGGAAAAATGCAACAAGGCAACACTATTTAGGGCATTAGAGGAAAACGCCGCTATCGTTTCAGCCTGTAACCTCGATATGGTTGCAGCATTCTCAGGCGTACAACCCGATTCACTGGTTTTCGCAGGCGGGGGATCAAAAGGAAAACTCTGGAGCCAGATTCTCTCCGACGTAACCGGGTTACCCGTGCGGGTTCCGATAGTTAAGGAAGCAACGGCATTGGGTTGTGCGATAGCAGCGGGCGTCGGGGTTTCGCTGTATGATTCCATGCCAGAAACAGGGGAAAGACTGGTGCGTTGGGAACGGGAATATCAACCAAACTTAAACCACCAAGAGGTTTACCAAAAAGCGAAGAAAGACTGGCAGACAGTATATGCAGATCAACTGCATTTGGTGGATGATGGGCTGACAACTTCGTTGTGGAAGGCACCGGGATTGTGATTTCCAGTCATAAACGAAATTTGGGCAAGTGTAACGGCTTGCTCAGTCATACTAAAGCCATTACTCTTACAAAAACAACCGGGTAGGAGTGCACCATGTTTACCACTTTAGAATTAACAAATTTTAGTGCCTTTAAACAGACAGAATTTAAATTTGTTTCTGGAATAAACGTCTTTATTGGTGAAAACGGAACCGGTAAAACCCATTTAATGAAACTATTATATTGTGTGCAACAAAAAGGGCACAATACCGATGAGTTAAAACAAAAACTCGCGAATGTCTTTCGTCCAAGTGGTGGTAACGTTTCCAGACTAGTAGCACGCAAAAAAGGGTCAACCAGTGCATTAGTCAATATTACTTCACATCGTGGCCTGTTTGAAAAAACGCTTACACTTAAGTTCGACAATACACGTCATCATCTCTTCGAAGTAGAAGGTCAACTTAATTTATCTAAAGAACCTGTTTTTATTCCAGTAAAAGAAGTATTGTCCTTTGCTCCTGGGTTTATTTCGTTATACGACAAATATGAACTGGCATTCGAAGAAATCTATTACGACATCGTAAAACAGGCTTACCTACCTGCTCGCAAAGGAATGCCACTTAAAGATGAACAACCTTTGCTGGAATTAATTCGTAGAACAGTCGGAGGCCGTGTCAGTCTTCATGGAGAAGAATTCCAGTTGACTTCAGGGAATTCTAAATTAGAAATTTCTTTGATCGCTGAAGGTCATCGCAAATTAGCGCTAATTTGGCAACTCATTCATAATGGCTCTCTATTTAGTAATAACACCCTATTTTGGGATGAACCAGAAGCTAATCTTAATCCCTCTTTAATGCAGAATGTCGCGAAAATACTCGTAATGCTCGCCGAACGTGGTGTGCAAATCTTCGTTGCAACACATAACTATGCTTTTTTGAAAGAACTGGAATTTGCTAAACAGCAAAACAACCCTATACGTTATTTTGCGCTAGAAAAAACCAAACAAAATGGTGTAATAAACCATATGTTTGAACAATATAAAGATGTGAGACCCAATAAAATTGCTGATGAATATTTACGTCTGTATGACCTTGAAATTCAACATTCATTAGGGAATGCAAGATGACAGCACAAATGCATCCTGAGTGGATTGAAGGTGATCTGTATTTCGATTTTTCTAAAGCGCAATCAGTAAGAAAATTAGATAAAAAAGGTTCTGAGGGGCATGGTCTCAGTCACTTATTGAAATCCGTCGATTTTGTAGTCGAATGGTCAAACCAACTTTGGTTAATAGAAATTAAGGATCCTGAAAATAGAATGATCCCTAATCATCTTAAAGAAAGAGAACAAACAAAGTTCCGACGCAAACTGCAAAGCGATAACCTTGTTAACAAAGAGTTATTTCCTAAGTTACGCGATAGTTTAATCTATCTCAGCTTAGAACAAGGCATAGTAGATAAACCTATGCAATATATCATTCTCATTGGCTTATCATCATTACAACCTGCCGAACTTGCTGGTTTACAACACAAACTTTGGCATACAGATTGGATAAAAGGCCCCGAAAGAGGATGGAAAAAACCTTTTGACGTACATTGTATGACTGTACAACAATGGAACCGAGTATTAACTCAATGCCCAGTAATAAGAAAGAACGAACCATCTGCCCCTCAATAATAAAAGCCAGAATTGTTCTGACCTTGTATTCAAAAATAAAAGCAAAAATCAATAAAGCAGAACCTGTTGAAAACCACGCCCATAGAACGTGGTTTTCAATCAGTCATAGAAATAAGATAGATGCTTTTCCTGCATCATCTTCCTATCTCATAGTCACAAACTCTTCTGCCGCCGTTGGATGGATTGCAACCGTATTATCAAAATCCTTTTTCGTTGCCCCCATTTTTAGCGCAACTGCGAAGCCTTGCAGGATCTCATCCATACCAAAACCGATACCGTGGATACCTACAATTTTCTCATCTTTACCTACACAAACCAGCTTCATGCGACATGGCTGACGATGCCTTGTTACCGCGGTATACATTGCGGTAAATGATGATGTATAAACTTTCACCTGATCATCGCCATATTGCTCCCTTGCCTGTGGTTCTGTTAATCCTACAGTACCAATTGGCGGATGGCTGAATACGACTGTTGGGACATTGGCATAATCCAGATGTTCTTCCGGCTTGTTGTTAAACAGACGTTCCGATAAACGACGACCTGCCGCAACCGCAACTGGCGTCAGCTCCACCGCTCCCGTGTTATCGCCTACGGCATAAATACCTTTCACATTCGTATTCTGGTATTTATCGACCTGAATGTATCCTTGCTCATTAAGCTCAATACCTGCCACCGCCAGATTCAGATTATCCGTCACTGGCTCACGCCCAATCGCCCATATCAATGTATCAATCGTCTGCTCCCGGCCATCCTGCAATTGCAGCGTCAAACTGCCATCAGCATTTTTAATCACCGCTTTCGGTATTGCTTCCGTATGCAATGTCGGTCCTTCATTTTTAATAACTTCCAACAACGTATCGACAATCAACGGATCGAAACAACGTAATGGTGCATGTTTACGAACAAAAAGATGGGTTTCACTTCCCAACGCGTTCAAAACACCCGCAATTTCCACAGCAATATAGCCTGCACCTACGACTGCAACTCGTTTTGGCATCTCATCCAGTTCAAAGAAACCGTTTGAATCAATACCATATTCTGCACCGGGAATAGCAGGAGACATTGGACGGCCACCGGTCGCAATCAAAATATGGTCAGCCGTAATTTTTTCGCCATTTACTTCAATTGTCTTTGCATCAACAAAACGCGCGAATCCCTGAATAACATCCACTTTATTGTTACCCAACACACGTTCATACGACATATGAATACGATCAATATAGGAGGAACGGCTGGCAATCAATTTTTTCCAGTCAAAATGATTTACTGTTGCATCAAAACCATAATCAGAGCCATATTGATGAATAGATTCCGCAATCTGCGCGGCGTGCCACATCACTTTCTTCGGTACACATCCCACATTAACACATGTTCCACCCAATGCTTTTGCTTCAATCAGGGCACATTTCTGCCCATACATGGCCGCACGGTTAACGGAAGCAATACCACCACTGCCACCACCAATTGCAATATAATCGTAATGTTTACTCATCTTAGGCACTTCCGTCTAATCAATTAACTTACCGACTAAAATTTAAGCGTAAATCATATTATTACAAAAAGTTATCACTATTCATGACGGTTCTGGCTCTTATTGTCATAGGCCAGAGCTATCAAACCAACGACGCCTTATTCCGGCACAATCCATTCTACTAAAGTATGTCCCGTACCTTCAGGAACCAGTACCTGATGCAGCCATGGCAGAACAGACCGCATCTGCTGTTCCAACTTCCACGGTGGGTTGATAACAATCATGCCAGATGCTGTCATACCACGTTGATCACTGTCTGGACGCAGACCTAATTCAATCTGCAAAATTTTGCGGATCCCTGTCGCCTCCAGTTCTTTAACTAGACGTCTAATCTGCTGACGAAGCACAACCGGATACCACAACGCATAAGTTCCCGTCGCAAAGCGTTTGTACCCTTCCAAAATACCTTTAACGACACTCTGATAATCTGATTTCAATTCATAAGATGGATCGATCAGTACCAACCCACGACGAGTTTTAGGAGGTAATTTTGATTTCAGTTGCTGATAACCATCTTCACGCAAAACACGTGCACGTCTGTCACGGGAAAACTCACTGCGTAATAAAGGAAAATCGCTCGAATGCAATTCACTCAGATTAAGCTCATCGTTTTCCCGTAATAAATGACGGGCAATCAACGGGGAACCAGGGTAGTAACGCAGAACCCCATTCTGATTCAGTGCCTTAACAACCCTCATATAAGCATTTAACTCTTCAGGAATATCATCACGTTGCCAGATACGAGCAATACCTTCCAGATACTCACCCGTACGCTCGGCATGCTCTCCGCTTAATTGATAACGACCCGCGCCTGAATGGGTATCCAAATAAAGAAAGGGCTTCTCTTTTGTCTTAAGTGATTCAATGATCAGGCTTTGTACAGTGTGTTTAAGCACATCAGCGTGATTGCCCGCATGGAAACTGTGACGATAACTTAGCATTAATTTATTTCCTATTGATTTTTAACTAGTTTTAGTTTGGCATAAGGCAAATAAATCATTTTATTACCCCACGAATTACCCCACAAATCATTGCACGAGCACTAAAACACAATAAAGCATAGTAACAAAGTAAGTGCAGTCACCGCATCCTAAAAAGAGTAAATGTAGGCTAAAGAAAGTGAAGTGTGGGGTAACGGATTACCCCGTGGGCCACCGTTGCGCCACCGACCGAAACAAGCTGTTTATATTCGTTGCGGCGAGTGGTTTTAATCGTACAGATTCGGCGCATGACTGACTCATCAGCCAGTTGCTGCATGATCTGCTTGTTAAGTTCAGGGATAACAGTATAACCGCCATCTGCGGTCATGGTGTCTTATGGTTATTTATTTTCCTCAAAGACACTATTTAATACTATGCAAAATAATTAAAAAGCCTCCAAAGTTTGGAGGCTAAACAGGACAAAACATAAAGACAGAATATTTACAAAAAATTTCATTTACACAGGGATAAATTTTTCACGTAAGTAGTTGGTGACATCCACGATATTTTATCACATGTCAGATAACCATCATTTTTTAACTTATAATCAACATAAAAAGAGAGAGGAAAACCAATTATAAATGATGCAATCATCAACCTACTCAGATATTTAACAATTATCTTGTTAAATTTAGGTAATCTATCAAATATAAAGAAAAAAATAGATCCTGATAAAGAGTAAAATATTATAGGAAAAGATAGAATGCTTATAATAACTGCGCCGGAGAATGTTATTTCATCTTTCATTAATATTAATGAAACAGCAGATTTAATAATGAAGGACATCAAAAACGTAAGGAATAATAACAATATTACTCCACCCAAGGCTTTTAAATATTTGCTATTCACCTAATTCTTCCCATCGCATTAAAAAAATATTGTAAGTCTGCTTCCGGTGTTCTTGGCTTTCTCTTCATTTCTTCTTTTAAGAGTGCTATTAATTTTTCGCTTATTCCATATTGCTTGTCAACAAGATCTAAACCGACAGCCACTATAATTCCAACTGCTAAAACTATTCCCGCAACAGCAATAATACTTCCACCCAAAAAAGCAGTAGCAGTTAAAAGTGACCCGGCAATCCAAGAGGATGCAGCAATAATAGCGGTTTTAGCCATATCCATTGTTATGTTGCCGATAAAATCAGCTAAGGTATATTCATCCTTAAAAATACTTTCTATCAATCTATAGCTAATCGAAAAGACAATACAGAATCTAACACCTTTGATAATACTATTATTAAGACCCTGTTGTCCTATCCCCATGGCTAACATTTGAGGGTGGCTAGCACCGTATCGGGTTCCTCTGACAAGACGCCTAAGTCCCGCATGACCTGACAGGTGAATATATTTTTTCCCATTTTCTCCCACATAGGTTTTTGCAGTAATACTTAACCTCTTAAATTCCCGGCAAACTTCAGAGAATCCATGTGAATCATAGATATTTCCAGCATAGGTAGAAATAGGGTCTGTGACAGAAAACACTGCTGCCATAGGATTTTTCTTCTTATTTCTTACCTCGCTACTTCTTGCAAATTCTTCGCCATAACTTGGTTTTTGTGGAGGGCTAGGATTAATATCTTCAATAATACTTTGAGCCTGAGCCAATGTAAGCACATAGTGATACTGGGTATTATCACTTAATACCTTTTCTAACCCTATAGAATCAAAAAATTCATGTTGAGGAGTTAACTGGTTAATTCCTATTTTACCATTTAAATAATCCCCTAGGTAACCGTCCCAAGTGGGATTATAACTTTTACGTCTTGTCATGTAAGCTCTCCATACTGTTTAATATTTCCAAATATCATCATAATACTAATAAAAAATCACTATCTTATACCCGATGACTCCCCAAAAATCTTTTTGAAGTCACTCACTGTACACACAGCGCATGATTTTTAAGAAGCCTGTTATATCTGGATTTGTGACCATTAACAGAGTATTCATTAACTATTCACCTGTTAACCAAAACCTTTTCAGATTATGTATAGTATGCATACTTGGTGTACAGAAGACGAATAACTATACATCCTATTTTTATATTTAAAATCAGAAAAATACGCTATTTAATGTACAGAGTGCATAGTTAAACCTAAAAACCTATCATGGTATAATATTGAGATTTTTATGCTCAGGTAGCGACGGCAGCCATTCTTCTGCTTCCTCCGATAGCTCAACATTATAAGAAGACCCTTTCTTTGTTCTCGTTTTTCGATAATCCTTCCGGCACTCCTGCATAATTTTAGGGATGGATTAACCAAATTTTGTCAGGGTTAACAGCCGCTCAAAACCGTGTGCTTACATAAAAGATAAATAAAAAGATAAAAGCCTCCATCCTCCCCTGTGAGTTGTAACTATGGTCAAATTTTTAGGATCAAATCCAGATCAGCATATAAAATTTTGGATAATTACCTTAAACCCATATTAGGAATAATTCATGAAGTCGAAAACTATGATCTTATCTGTATTGATCGTTTTCAGTATGAGTATTGCCTATGCAAACCCCAGTAAAGCTGGATGTGAGGAAAAAAAGAAAACACTAGAAAAACAACTTAAGTATGCAAAAAATGATAAGGATAAAAGATTGATTGCTGGGTTAACCCGAACGCTGGAAAGCCTCAATGCAACTTGTGAATGGGAAAGACGTTTAAAAAACCTGCAAGAACAAACTCCAGTACATCAAAGTAATTCGGCTTCTGATATTCCATCAAATAAAGTTAACTCCTCAAAAAATTCACGCTCCCACTCTAAATACAAAACAAAGAATAAAACTAAAAAAGTGCAGGCCAAAAAGAAATATTAGGACTGCACTGAAGCACCAACCAATAATTGAATGTATTTACAAGTTTTTTTCCTTAACCTGCTGTGGATTGGAAGGAGATAACTTATAATAAACTTTGTCACTTGCGGGAAGCCTCTTTTCAATTTTCATTGAAAGAATCGCGTTATCCTTAGAGACGACGTAATAATTTAAATAATTTACTTTACCATCATAAGGATACTGAAAATCCGGTTTCAGAAATTTTTTCTCATAAGTTTTTACATAGGGATCATACTCATCTTCATAAACCACTCGCTGATTTCTGACAAAAATAATCTTATAAAAAAGGTTGGCTTTTCCTGTAAAAGCAGCCCCGATAATATCTTCAATATCTTTATGATCCATTCCTTTATCCAGGATATACATTTTATCCCAGTCAAAGGGTGCGATTTTATTCATATCAATCAGACAAGCAGTATTCTTCTGACAATGTTTATCTGCATAATCGATAATACTCAACTTACTGTTACTAACAGATAAAAAGAAAATGACAATGCTCAATATTAATGTAAGTGCAACGATATTATTTTTGTTGACAGCATGGAAAAACATCATTCCCCCTTCATAATCAAATTTGATATGAGAAAACGGTTTTGGAATTTTACCCTTTTTAATCAACACATTTCTGCATCACTAAAAGCCTTGCTATGCCAATTTTATTACAATGGAGTAATCTCATACTCTATATTGATTGAATATCAATATAAAAATCCGTGCGAAAAAGTCCCTCAACTGCTTTTAATCAGCAGCTTTACTGTTACAAATTCACAAAATATTACAATAATATAACTTCACTTATGGAGGAGATAGCTCCACATCACTCACAAAAAGCGATTACGCTACACTGCTATTTCATGTCTTATGAGGGCTTATAAGGTAACGAATTAACCTCTATTATTATCATTTTCAGCATAAACAGCACTATGCAGGGGTGCTTTATGCAAAGGAAAAGTATATTAAGTCTACTAACAATTTTCCCTGTTTCAAATAGAAAAATATGGTAAACAAATAATAAATGAAACTAATTATTACTAATGTAATTTAGTGGTGATCTTTAGCTAATTAAGCATATTAAATTTTCTATAAAAAATAGATTTGAACAGACTCATCTGGAAATAAAATACTGTTTATTTATACAGATTCGTATTTTTTCATGGCGGATTTTATATTTTAATTTCTTGGGAAAGAAAAATATTTAATCAAAATTATAAAACTAATCTCTGAAAATTCTATCTCCTAAAAGTATTCGTTCTTTTGGCGATTTCTAATGAATCATCCTGATAAATTGTACATGCCACATCTTTATTTTTTTATTTTTAAATCCATAGCACAGTTTCTATTTAATAGAATTCATTTTAAAGAACTTCTAAAGTTTATACCCAATTCAGGTAAAAAAATCCTCACAATTAGTTATTTGAATCTATTTAATTATGCTATTGAATTTTTTCACTCAAACAGTTAATCTGACAACGCTAAACCATAAAAGCTATAGTAATATCATTCATATTTAAAATTATAAATATGAGAAAGAATAATAATTAATCAGAATGATTTTCAAAAGGTAGCATATGAATTGTTCAGTAGAAAAGTTGATTAAGCCGCTAATAAAATTTTGGGAAATTAGTAATGAGCCATGGGGGGCAAAAGATCATACCTCAAAATTTATATATGCTAATAAAAAATATCATGAATTACTTTCCCTTCCTAAAGGGTATGATGTAGAGGGCCATTTTGATGGTGAACTTCCGGCATCTACTGCAAATTTTCAGGATGAATTTCAGAAACACGACAGAAAAGTTGAAACATTATTAGATCGGGTCACCTCTATTGAGATTCATCCTTTTCAAAATCTCCCCTACCTTCAACCATGGTATTTCGACAAATATCCATTAATTGATGAAAATGGGACATGCAGAGGAACTATTTTCCATGGAAGACCAGTAGATACTATAACACTAGAAAAACTAAAAAAAATAAATATGCAAACATCATTAGTTTTTACACCCCCATCAGCGTTTTTTAGCAAAAGAGAATGGGAAATAGTGTTTTATATTCTGCAAGGTTTCTCCACTAAAGATATCGCCGAAAGACTATTTCTGTCCCACAGAACAATCGCCAATCACATCCAAAATGTGTATCAAAAAACAGGGGTAAAATGTAAGAAAGATTTGGTTGGATATTGTTATGAAAATAACATAGCTAACTATATCCCTGAAAGCTTTTTCAGGGAATCACAGTCTATCACTTTTGCAAAATAATTATTCACATATATCTGCAAAACATACTCTATCATGGGATAAATGGGACTCTGGGCATAAAAATATTAATTTTACATTTTCATGAGCAACAAGTTGATGTGCTGTATTTGGATAAATACAAAAAATACATCCTTGGGAAAATCGCTTTTTTTGGACATCATGAACCTCATTATCGATTACCTCACCTGTCCATATTTCTCCTTCACCAGAAAGTATTATATACCATTCATCTCCGCTACTGTGATTATGGCATCCAACTCTTTTTCCTGCATTGATAAACGTAGCATAAGCGTTTAGTCCTTCTTTTTTTATCATCTGCCTGACAGAAATACCAACAGCATCATCTTTGATAGCATCTTCTGTAGAAAAACTAGCAAACTCTATCACAATTACATCCTTATATTTCGAATGAGTATTTTTTACTCTTTATTAAGCCAAGCATTCAAATTTAACATTTATGCACATGTAAAAAAACAAATTCTTACAATTATTATAACTCTGCCTCATTAATTTTAAAATATTGCTATTCTTACCTACACCAGGGAAAACCTGTTCATTTGAAATTAAAATTCTGGGGATAATCCACGGTACTCAACGTTTTCTGTCCGCTCCGGCAATCATGAACCCAATAGTTAGATCTCTTATGAAATATAGTATTCACGTTCAATGAATGTACCAATCACTTTGTCATGCATCGTTTCCGGTTTGGAATAACCTATCGTTTTGCGGTTCAGCCTTTTTATCCGAATTCGCAGAGTGGGATTAGCTCCCTCAATACGTTGGGTAATTTCTTGCCCGTGAAGTGTTTTTCCTCAGGAAGACAATCGTAGACAACATAATCATCCGTAAAGTAGAACTGAATGTTGAAAGGAGCCAGAAAAGGACCACCGTTCGTCCATTTCACAGACAATCTGAATATCACTGCCTGCAAGCGGCAGTGTGGTTACATTTCTTAGCATAAGCATTTTAATGTGCGAATGACGGTGTTAATGCCAATTTTCAGAACACGAGCGGTATCCCCGACACGCGCGTTATTTATTGCCATATCAACAATCTGCTCTTTCATGCCGGGTTGGCAGGCTTGATAGGTATGTTCAGTTGGAAGGTTTTACGACAGGAATAGCAGTGATAACGGGGTGACCAGTACACTCTTTTCCATGCCCTTTAACTTCTTCTGTTTTATAACAATAACGACAAACCACATCGACTTTAGTCATATCTCACCCATAATAAAAAATAGGGCGTTTATCACAAGATTTAATTATTGGGAGCATGGCCGCATGATATCTTGTATGTTTTATTTTCTATCATTCAAAAAAAGCTATTTGGTAGATGAATATCCATGTTATTTCGCGATAGTATTTTATTTTAAATAACTTACTTTGTTTATTTATCATTAATGTTCTTATTATATTCAATAAAAATAATAACCATATTGATTAGGGTTTTGTTGATATTAAAAAAATAAAAGGGCGATATATTCGCCCTAATCGTTCATTTTTTAAATATGCATTACTTCTTTGCAGCAGCCCGTACTTCCGTCACACTATTGCCACCAATTCCCCAGTTATCCGTTTCCACTTCATCAATAATGACAAATGTTGTTGCCGGATTCTTGCCAAGTACATCCACCAGCAACTGGGTTGCACCTTCAATCAGTTGTTTCTTCTGTTCAACAGTTGCCCCTTCGCGGGTGATTTTGATGTTCACAAATGGCATAAATAACTCCTTTTTAGGTTTGTTATAAAATGATTCTTATGATGCGGTTTTGTTTTGTTACTCTTTTTTCTCTGCCGTGGCGATCCAGGCAGCGCAAAACAGGGTCAGTCGGGCAAAGAAATAGAAAAATGCCATCAGGCCAATTACTGAGCCAAAGGCTGCGCCAGAAGGTGAACTGGCAAGGCGTGGCAGCATCATGGTCATAATCGATTTGATGATCTCAAACCCAATGGCGGCCATTAATGTTCCCTGAAGCAGGGCTTTCCGCTCAGGCCGATGACGAGGTAAGATCCACAATATCCATAGAAATAATAAATAATTGGCGGAAATGGAAATCGTCATGCCAATGGATGTCCATACGGGGCGTAGCCATTCGATACTTTCTAAGCCAAGCGCATGGACTATGGTTGCCTGAGCAGAGCCAGCGATGGAGTTTAGGGAAAGTGTTATCACTAATGCGAATAGCAGGCCAAACAGAGAGAAAACATCCCGGATATATTGAGAGTAGATTTTTTCTTTATCTTCGTGGTTACGTTCCCAGACATCACGGGACTGAGCACGGATCGCTTCCCGCAGATTGCCGACCCAATTCACGCCTGAGTAGAGCGCGATCGCCAAGCCTGTCAATCCAACGGTTGTCCTCTGTTTTATGGCAGTATCCACACTGTTTTTCAATGTATTTGCCAGCGTTGGGTCGCTGATGCTATTGGCAATACCGTTGATGAGTTTTGCCAGCAAATCAGGATTGGAAGCCAGTACAAAACCTGCGATAGCAAAAGAGAGCATCAGTATTGGGATCAGTGACAGAAAGGAGAAATAGGTAATCGCTGCACCAAACTGACTTCCCATTCGATCATTGAAACGTTGAGCTGCCCGGATAAGATGGGCAATAAATGGTATGTGGCGGATATCGTTGCCAATGCGGATCGTCACCGAAAGCGCTTTTTTGCTGCCATCTAGCCCTTTCTGTAATGGTGTGTTGGTTGTTCCTTTGCTGGAATGTTCCCTTTTTTCGAAATCATTTGGCATTACATCCCCTTGGCTTTGCCTGATATGACTGTACCTGATATGACTGTAATGTAGCCCATTATAGCCGCCCTCTTCCAAGTTGCAGCTTTATCATGTTTACTTATCCCAATCCTATTGCCAGAGAGGGGAAAGGGGTGAGGATAAGTGGTTGGCCGAATAGGGGAAAAGTACGGTAGCTACGCTGCTGGCTACCGTACTATGTATTATGTGCGATGTGAGTGAATTAAAGAGAGGTCAATTAATCCAACGGGTGATCCTTGATCCAACTATGTGTAGCGGGTATTTCTGTATTGTGATTCTCATTTTTCACGAAAGGCATTTTGCCGGAGAAGACATTTTTCTGAGCTTCGTTAGCAAGACCTGCGATGGAATCCGGCAGGTTAACTCCCATATTTTTACTTCTATCGTAGCCTGTTACAGATTGATGCTCGATTTGCCGGGTATTAACGGATACCTGCCCTTGTGTGCTGTCAATCCGGCTGCCGATTAATTGGGTTTTACCCGCGACGTCCAGATTCACTCCGTTAGCACCGTTGATGGTTGATTGCTCACCAATGGTTTCCTGATCGAGAGTATCGTAATTACTCTTGAGTTTCCCATTGTATCCTTTGAAGGCCGCGGTCAGGCGATCAGTCAGACTTGGGGCTTCCGCATTGGTTTTTTCATCATTGGTTGCCGCTGTTTCAGATGAGTTTTCGGGTAAGTTGCTGTCAGCAATCGGTAGTGTTGTTTTATGAGAATTATCTCCTTTGACGGTTTTGCTATACCCTAATCCTGCATCCAGACCGACATTCAGGCTATCAGTTCTATTTTTGAGGCTTTCAACATTAAGGTTGCCACCGATATTACCCGTCACTTGATCTGCGGTAATATTAGTTCCCTTGAGGGATGTGTCCTGGGCACTGGTCAATACAACATGACCACCAGAAACCTGGCTGTTATGGTGAGTGACTTTGTTCAGGTGATCGACACCGAATTTAACTCCACCACCAATATCGTATTTGCTGTCGATGATGCTGTTATTTGTTTCTCCATTATCTCCCGTACTATCACTGCCTTCATTGTTACGGACTTTACTGGATACGCCACCTTTGCCTTTAACGTCAAAGTTCCAGCCATTACTGTTAACTGTATCCTGAGCAGCAGCCAGTTCAATTCCACCACGTTGCGCAGTTAAATCCACTTGTTTACCAGAGACATTCGCACCTTGTAGTGTCAAATTATTGCCCGCATTCAGATTGATACCTTGCCCGCCGGTGATAGCACTGGTCTGGGCTGTAGTACTGTTCTGTTGGCTGGTGTTATAGCCTGCGCCTGCACTGCCACTGAAGTTTTTACCATCTGGATTAGTGCCTACAGTTAGGGAAAGTTCTCCATTATAGCCGTAATTGTTTTGTTCCCTGTGGTTGGTAGCCTGATTGAACTGAATATTTCCGCCAGAATTAACGTTTGTTCCGCCATTGCCCGCATTCATGGATGTTCCCTGATAACGTGCGTCTCTGGTCACCTGAACGTGAATACCATTTTGGGCATTAATACCACTGGTAACGGCATGATTATCGCTGGTGGATGTTGCCTGATAGCTGCCGTTACCTTTGCCATTGACAGAAAGGTCACTGCCTGTGCTGGTGTAAATGCGCAGACGAGCGTCGCCAACAGTATTAGATGAATTGCTGTTCTGACGATTGTAGGCTGCTTCACTGGTATGGCTGCCCGCAGTTAGTGACACGCCGCCTTTGTTCGCCTGATACTGGGTTCCTTGATCGTAAATATCTCCATTGGTGGTTACTTTGATATCATCAGCTTTAACAGTAGTTACTACAGCATTTGATTGATAAGTATTGGTGTTATTGCTTTTGCCATTCATGGCAAGCTCAAGACCCGCATTTGGCAATCCGGTTTTTGAGATCGCGGTATCCAATTTCCCGTCTGTTGCCGCTTTAGCCGTTTTTTCCACCGGGCGGGACGTTGCACTGTAATCGGCTGAACCACTGATTTCACCACCTACCTGTAATTGGCTTGTAGACGCTGATTCTGTATTGGCCGTCGCAACATTTTTAATGCTGCCCGCATTCGCCTGATAAGTTCCTTGTACCTGATACTGAGTGCCTTGTTGTTTCAGTTCTCCCATTGCGTTCAGTTCAAGGTTGCCATTGACTTGAGCGTTTGACACTACCGCAGTAGTACGGTTCTGCGAATAAACATTATTGGAATACCCCCCTTCGGCTCCACCCCCGATCCTATCCATGCCACCAGTAGCGAATACACCGCCACGGACTTTGGCTTGTGAATTTTCGGTTGTTGCATGATCTTCTGCTGCCAGCAATGCGATATTATCGCCTGTAATTTTGGCATCACCCTGTGTTGTGACTAGCTTTGTGCTTGTGATAGTGACATTTTTTCCTGAGTTAATGGAAAGGTGACCACCCTGCAACTCGGCTTGATGTTGTGCAGTGGAATGGGTGTTCTGGTTATCGGAGGTATGCTCAAAACCTACACCAGCGCGGTATTGCTTATCTTTCGTCTCATTAGCGTAATAGTTCCAGCCAAGATTGGTTTTTTCCTGCTGATACTTATTTTGTGCATCAAAGGCAAGTACATTGATATTGCCTGATGTGTTCAGATTAAGTTCACCTGCGCTTTTCGCCAGACTGCCAATAACATTGATATCTTTGTTACTGAGTAACTTCAGGTCAGTATCAGAAATTAACTGGCTACCGGAACTGGTTTGCTGGTTTGTTTGTTCCTGATTGGAATTTTTGGTGATATTAAAGATTGTTCCCTTTCTCTCATCAATCTTTTTATAGGCATGATTAACGGCATTATCGATGACTAACTGCCCATCATTAGCTTCAACATACGCTCCTTGTTGCGCTTTTACCTTACTGCCGGTAATCGTGACACCATTTATTCCATTCAGTAGTAAATGCCCATCTGCCTTGATGTCAGAAGCATGGTGTGTTTCCACTTTATCCTGGTTGTCTTTATTACTGCCACCTGCAATGCCACCCCAATAGTGTTTATTTTTCTCAACGTGAAGATCATTGACGAGAGATTGCGTAGTGACTTTTACCTGTTGCCCCGCTGAAACAATCAGGTTTTTGCCTGAATGTACCTGAGAGCCGATAATTTCGGCATTAGCTCCTGCGTTGATCCCAATATCTCCCCCTGCGTTCAACTCACTGTTGACACTGCGCTGAGTAGTATTGACCGTTGTCCAGTTACCGGTTTGCAGTGCCAGGGAGTGATTTTTTTTATAGCCTGTTTCAACGGTCATTTCTGATTCCACTAAACCAGCCAGTTTTATATCTTGTTTAGCGGATATGGAAAGTTGGTTTCCGGCGATAATTTTACTGCCAAGCACTTCTGCATTGCCTTCGTTGGCGGTCAGATGAACATTTTCCCGTGCGTTGAGGGAATTTCCTTCATATTGATACTTTTCATTCTCATTGGTGACATCATACTGCCAGGATAATCGCCATTTGTTATCGACGTTACGGTTAAGCTGGTGAAGTTGTTGACCATCCAGTTTCAGATTAGCGCCAGTCAGTTTGATATTATCCCCTTCAATATCGGTTGCCATCACCTGATTATTCTGGTGGGCGACCAGCGTGATGTTCTTACCAGCCAGTTGAGTGCGGGCAATGGATTCGTTAATTTGCTTTTGCGAGGTATGAACACCACTAAAACGGCTATCATAGTTATCTTCGCCTGTTTCATGTGATGAATTCCGGTTAAGGCGCCCTTGAGACAGCAGGTTTTTACCCTGCAATATAATATCTCCGCCTTGCAGGTTAGCTGCCTCCAATTTCACGTCACCGTGGGAGGTCAGGTAAATACCATCATCGGCACTCATCTTACCTTGCAGATTGACTCCGCTTCCCTCCGCAGTATTCAACAGACGAATACGTCCCGCTTGCATACTACCGAGATAGTAACTATCAAGTGCGTCCATGACAGATTGCTGTGATGTCAGGATTTGGCCATCCGCTGCAATTTGGTTATTTCCCATTGTGATATTGAGCATTTTTGGGGTGATGACTTTGCCGTTGATATCAACTCTGGGGGCAATCAGGTTCAGAACATCATTATGGGACAAGCCATTGTTTTTGATATTTAGAGCATTTTGGTTATCGAAATTCTTGAATCCTTGCAGGATACCATTTTCAACTAACGGGTTACCGACAACCAGAGATGCCTGATTCGTGTTGATAAAGCCACAACCGTTACAGGTGATGCCATTGGGGTTTGCCAGCACATAATCGGCGGCCATGCCGAAGATCTCTTGTTTACCGAGCAGGAATGAAGGGTTACGGCTGACCACTTCATTCAGAATGATACTGGCGGCTTGCCCATTCAAATTATTATTAGCGGATAACTGCCCGGCCAGTTCCGATTGTCCATTAACCAATGAGTTATTTAATACAGCACCCATTTGGTTGACGTTAAAGTCCTGATACTGGTTATGAGATAAACCCGAATCGGTAGGGGCGACGATATTGACGACTGTAGCGCCTGTTTCTGCAATGGTGACATCCGGGCGATGATCTGCATCACCACCAGGTGTAATGCCGTTGGCAAAACTGGTTGAACAAGTTGTCAGAATAATTGCCATTGATGCAGCAAGTTTCCCCGCAGGAGATAATCTGAACTTTTTTCTCTTCATATTATTACCTCTGTTTACTTTCTTTCTTGTGAGTGTGCAGCTACCTTGGAAGAAGGCTTCCAAGTTGGCTACGGTTAAAAAACTGATGATTTAATAAACTAAAAAGTGTAAGAAAAACGGGTTAATAGTTGCATGGGTTCATCCTTACCTTTATTTTTATGGGCCAGCGTTTTGCCACGGCTCATCTCAACATCGGCGAAAAAATGTTGATAGCGCAAAGTCATACCAACACTTAATCCCGCATTGCTCTTCCATGATTCCTGTCGGTTGTGGCTTTTGATCTGGCCGATATCTGCGCCGATACGCAGGGTAAGTGAACTTTCAGACAATGGTATTGAGTGGGATAAGGTATTTCTCAGATACCAGCCGTTATCTGCGGAAAGGACGTTATTACTGACCCCCCGCACCGTATTACGGTCGGTAATATTGAGCCACTCAACACTGGGTAAGCCTTTTGGACTGTACTGAGCGTAAAACTGGCTGTTAAATCGGTACGGCATGGCAAGTAGTTTGACGTGCTGCTGTAAATTTACCGATAGCTTCCCTTTGGTAAATTGTTTATTCAGGTTGTCTGTGGAGGTTTGGGCACCGAACCACGGTGTTCCTTGCTCAATACCAGCATCAAAAGTGATAAGACCACTGGGAATAATTTGCAAGTGGCTTATTCCCAGTGAAAACACAGTTAATGTCTGGCTACTGTGCCTAAGTTTCTCGATACCGAAATAGTTGTTGTAATTCTTATAGACAAATTGACTGTTGACCGTCGAGAGTTGCGATTGATTACGGTGGAATATCCAATCCATACGTACGCCCGACTGTTGTGAATTACCGTGCAGTTTGATTGAGTGTTTCGGCAATTTTGGATGGCTTGTATAGCGGGAATAGCTGGTAAAGCCGCTGAAAGTCACAGCACCGTAAGGGAGCGAATAGAATAGGGTGGCGGCGCGGTTATATTGGGTATTGGGTTTATCGAGAGTACTGACACCGCTGAAGCTGATGAAATCTGATAATCCCAGAGGGCTGTCTATACTGGTATTCAGTCGGCCAATCCATTCGCCGGTACTTTTTTGCCCATAGTTATCAGTTATTGTGGTGATCCGCCACGGAGTGGAATGCCGATTATGCAGCCTGATGATAGAACCACCATTAACTGAACCGGGCAGAATATCAAGCGTTGTTTTGTTTGATTGCAGACGATTCGACTGATCCAGCCCTTGATCCAACTGATTAAGATTCAAAGGTTGATTGATCAATCCGGGGAATAACATCCGGCTGTTGACCCAGTGATCACCGCCTTCAATGGCTTCGACGAATCCTTCAACAACATTGAGTCCCAATTCTCCACGATGATTGGGGGGAATAAATTGTACCCGTGCCGTAATATAGCCTTTGGCAAGATAGAGATTAGTGATTTCTGCTGTCAGTTTGTTGATGTCATTGTTAGTAATGCAATGATCGGGTAATGCACTGAGTGTATCTAAATCTGTCAGAGAGAGCAGAGTCATCCCCTGAAGATAAACACCATTGATATTCAGACAGGGTGAGGCTTCAACCAATACGGGTGATACAGTTTGTGGCGCAGTGGTATCAGTACGATCAATGAATCCTTGGTGTCGGCGTTGTTCAATTAACCGACCTATTTCTCGTGAACTGTCCTGTAAGGTTCTTCTGGCTTCATCCATGGTGGATTCAACCATAGCGGATTCAGCCATAGCGGATTCAGTCATAGATAGTGCAAAGTCGGGTGTTTCAGGCAAAGCGATTACCTGAATAGAGGTAGATAATAAGATGAGGATTGCTGTTTTTTTGAACATCGTAACACCCAAATGACAATGGTTAAGTTGAAATGTAACCTGAGGTCGATCAGATATCGATCAGATATAGTTATAATGGTTCACTAATTAATCATTAAAGCATAGAAATTATTTTATTTGGCTCTGATTAACGGGAGCAGTCTGTCTTATATGATTATTTATAGTTATATATTTAACTTAACCGTTTACTATCACCCATTTTAGTTATGTTTTACCGCATAATTTAGAATTAACTCAAATGAGAAGTAGATTTAATTGAAATTTCAAATAAATGGTGGAAAGACATGAATTTTGTTTTTTTTAAATTCATGTTTAAAAATGTGACATTGGTTATTAATAGTACATGTGATTATTAATTTATATATTCTTATTTATTGAGAAAATAATCACTATATAAAAATCTCACTTTAAAAAAAAACAAAAAAATAAAATATAAACAAGGAAAAAATGAATTAAAGTAAATTAATAGGGGGAGGTAATGTAGGAGAGTATTATTCAGCCAATGAATAATATTCATTGGCTGAAAATTTATTGCTAAAAACTTATTATCTAAAACTTGATGAATAAGATATTAAGCAACAATTGGCGCGCGCCAGTCGTCAGCACCAGAAGTACCAGCAGTAGTGTGTTCCCACTCGATCTTACGGTAAGAGAGAGAAACACGAACCAGCTGAGTGAATTCAGATTTTGCCGGATCCTGGCAGTGTGGCATTTTGCAGTCGATGTCAACGATAGTTGCATCTATCAGTTTAGTCGTAAAGAAATGCTCTTGTTTACCTTCGATAGAAGTACGATACCACTTCAGTTCTACAGTTGTTAACATTTCGCCGGAAGCCAGTGCGTTGTAAAGCAGAGGAACTGCTTTATTCAGTGCAACGGTGAAGCGGAATGGTTTATGTGCACGCTGACCAGAAGGCTGACCAGATTGTGGATCAGTTGGAACAGTAACAATGTGGTCAAATTCTTGAACCAGCATTTCGTCTTCGTGACCCTGAACAAAGATATTGCCTACTGATTCAGCAGTGAATGCGCCAGCAGTGATATTACCCTGAGTTTTTCCGTTGATGGAAATATAACATGGAGTTGGCATATGAATATCCTATAAAAATTTACCAATATAAGTGTAAGTGCTCATTCCTTGCGTGATTATTCCATTCATTGATGAAATAAAATTAGCGATGCCGAACACTCGGGGCGAATAATAAAGCTGAAATTGTCTAATGCAAAGTTATTTGTAAATTGCAACGCGAGTTCAAATTCAATGACAAATAAAAATTTTATAATCATTGCCGTTGTGATATTTATGACTGAGTTTTTATAAAAAGCAAGATTGTTTTTCTGTATAAAAATTAATCTTCATATTTTTGATTTATATAATTAATTGATAAATAATGTGTTTTAATTTTTAAATCATATGATTTTTATGATCATTTATAAAGTGTGATGTACGTCAAAAATATGAGTTGGATAAGATTTTTAATGGAGAACAATTAATCTAAATAAATAAAAAATATACTTGATAATAATGATAAGACACAAACTTGCAGACTATATTTTATTCATAATATATGAAAAATATTACCTTATATACAATTGACAGGTAATCGGTCTGTATACTCTTATAGAGAGTAAAGACAAAGTTTTATCTATTTTGCAAGGGGAAAATATTTATAAGTTTCTAGAAAACACGATAAAAGTACTAAAAGCCAGAATAGAGGGTGTTATCAATAAGTGTTTTGGCTTTACATCAAAAAAATAAAGTGTCAAACTCGCTATTGACGATTTTTTATATCGATGTTACTTCCATGATTGGATAGAATATCTCTGTATCTTTATCTATATGCTGATATATAAAAATCTATTTGTTCCTGCAAATACAGTTGTCTTCCGCAGCCTATTTCTTTAGGAAAGCCTGCTGCATTTGTTATACGGTTAAACATTGTAATTATTCTCTTTCCAATAATGGGTTGTTAGACAGTTCATGGTTGTATTAGCCAAAGGGTTGAAATATGAGTAAGAATAGTCCTGGTAGCGTAGCTCCGAAAGAAAGAATTAATATTAAATATGTTCCTAATACTGGCGACCAGACCGCAGAAGTTGAATTACCTCTGAATCTTCTGGTTATTGGTGACTTGAAAGGAAAGAAAGAAGATACGCCAATTGAAGAACGACAGACCGTTTCCGTTAATAAAAATAATTTTAATGCGGTAATGAATGAGGCGAACATCAACCTGACTTTTAACGTCCCTAATCGCCTTGAAGAAAATAGTGAAGAAGATCTACCAGTTAATCTGGAAATTAAATCACTGAGTGATTTCTCACCGGATAATATCGCTAAGAAGGTACCAGAGCTGAATAAACTGCTGGAACTGCGTGAAGCATTAGTTGCATTAAAAGGCCCTCTGGGAAATATCCCTGCATTTCGCGCTCGCTTGCAGTCACTGCTGGATGATGAATCCGTTCGTGAGCAACTCCTGAAAGAACTTGAAATCATCAATAAAAAATAACTCGTTAAAGGAATTTTAAATGGCTCAGCACGAAGAAAACAGCACAGCACTTGCTTCTGGCGCAACGACTTCTCTGCTTGATGAAATCATGTCTCAAGCGAGGATGACTCCTGAAAATGATGGCTATTACATTGCAAAACAGGGTGTAGCGGCTTTTATTGGCAGCATTCTGGACACAGGCTCTAACGAAGAACCGATCAACAAACTTCTCGTTGATAAAATGATCGTTGAGCTTGATAAAAAGCTGAGTGAGCAGATGGATGAAATCATGCACGCTAAGCCGTTGCAGGAGCTGGAATCTTCCTGGCGTTCACTGAAAATGCTGGTGGATCGCACTGATTTTCGTGAGAACATCAAAATCAACGTGATTCATGCGACTAAAGATGAATTGTTGGAAGACTTTGAATTCTCTCCTGAAATCATCCAATCCGGTTTCTATAAACATGTTTATTCTGCGGGTTACGGCCAGTTCGGTGGTGAACCTGTTGCTGCCGTTGTTGGTAACTATGCTTTCAGCAACACCACGCCTGACATCAAATTGATGCAGTATGTCAGTTCGGTCGGTGCAATGGCTCATGCGCCATTCCTGTCTTCTGTTTCACCAGAATTCTTTGGTGTTAACAGCTTTACTGATCTGCCGGCTATCAAAGATCTAAAATCTGTATTTGAAGGCCCTTCACACACCAAATGGCGTTCATTGCGTGAGTCAGAAGATTCCCGCTACCTGGGCTTAACTGCGCCACGTTTCCTGCTGCGTCTGCCATATTCCACCGTTGAAAATCCAATCAAAAACTTCAACTATCAGGAAAATGTCAGCCGTGACCACGAACACTATCTGTGGGGGAACACTGCGTATCTGTTGGCAAGTTGTTTGACTGACAGCTTCGCTAAATATCGCTGGTGTCCGAACATCATCGGTCCACAAAGTGGTGGGGCAGTAAACGATCTGCCGGTCCATCTGTATGAAGCAATGGGCCAGATTCAGGCGAAGATCCCAACTGAAGTACTGATCACTGACCGTCGTGAATTCGAACTGGCGGAAGAAGGCTTCATTACTCTGACTATGCGTAAAGGTAGTGATAACGCTGCATTCTTCTCTGCAAACTCGGTTCAGAAACCAAAAATTTTCCCAAATACCCGCGAAGGGAAAATTGCGGAAACCAACTACAAGTTGGGCACTCAGTTGCCATACATGTTCATCATCAACCGCCTGGCACACTACATCAAAGTCTTGCAACGTGAGCAGATCGGTTCCTGGAAAGAGCGCCAGGATCTGGAACGCGAACTGAACATGTGGCTGAAACAGTACATTGCTGATCAGGAAAACCCACCGACTGACGTTCGTAGCCGCCGCCCACTGCGCGCTGCTGAAATCAAGGTATTGGACGTTGAAGGCGATCCAGGCTGGTATCAGGTGGCAATGCAGGTTCGCCCACACTTCAAATACATGGGTGCAAGTTTCGAACTGTCTCTGGTCGGACGTTTGGATAAGGAATAATCATGGCTGCGCTGTACAGTTGGAACAGAGGCAGCTCTGCCAGTCTGTTCGAGCGCATTCAAGGGAAGAGCCTCGGCTCTTCCCGTCAGTCAAGGATGCGTGCACTGCTTGATTCTATTAAGAAGCATTTGAACGAAGTGCTGAATACGCGCCCTGGTGCCTGCCAGAGTGCCATTGAATTGGGTGTCATTGATCTCAATGATGCAACCGCAACGTCAGTGGATTTCAAGCAAAGTATCGAATGGGCGATAGAAGAGTGCATCAGAAATTATGAGCCCAGAATATCAGCGGTTTCTGTCAGTGCCATCAATGATGATTCAGATCCGTTGTTATTGAGCTTTCATATCAGTGCTGAGGTTTCCCTGGATGATATCAACGATGTTGTCGAATTCAGCATCCAGTTGGATAACAACCGGCGCTATTGCCTGGAGCGAACTCAATAAATGTCATTTGAAAAATATTTCAGAGATGAGCTGAACTATTTGCGACAACTGGGGAAAGAAGCCGCAGTTGAGCGTCCTCATCTTGCCGCATTTCTGTCTGAACAAGGCTCTGATCCTGACGTTGAACGTTTGCTTGAAGGTTTTGCATTTCTGACAGGCAATCTGCGGGCAAAGATTGACGATCAGTTCCCTGAACTGACTCACGGCTTGCTTAATATGCTCTGGCCTAATTATCTGCGTCCGACGCCCAGTATGACCATCATCGAATATACTCCTGATGAGAGTGTTGTGACAAAAGCAACACAGGTTAAGCGCGGCACACAGATTATGAGTAATCCGCTGTCAACTCATGATGATATTTACTCGAACGACCATTCTTTGAATGGACAATCGAGTGGCAAAAGAGACGATCATAGCCGCTGCACTTTTACATTGTGCCGCGATGTCTGGCTTTTTCCTCTCTCCATTCAGGACATTTCCGTTAATAACAGTAATGAGCAAGGGATTATTGGCCTGAATTTTGCGTCGAAAACGGAACTGAACCTGCATGAACTGGAACTGGGTAAATTGCGGTTCTATCTGAGTGGCGATGACTATACCACTTCTCAACTCTATTTCTGGCTCTGCTATTACTTCAGAAAAGCGGAATTGGTTATTGGTGATACGGTCATTCCTCTGCCAGATTTTGACTTTGTACCGGTCGGATTCGAACGGGAAGATGCCCTGTTGCCTTATCCTAAAAATGCTTATATGGGATATCGCATTTTGCAGGAATATTTCTGTTTTGCGGAAAGTTTTCTGTTTTTTGACGTTAAGGGATTCCCTGAACTGTCTGAAGATCTCAAAACCAAAGATTTCAAACTGAATTTATATTTTTCTCAGGCGTTACCCCCAGAAGCTAAGATTCGCCACGATACTTTCCGCCTGCACTGTACGCCGGCTATTAATCTGTTTCCGATGGACAGTGAAGCGATTGAACTGAATGGCAGTCAGACGGAATACCCACTGAAGGCCAGTTATAGCTTTCCGGATAACTACGATATCTTTTCTGTAGATGGTGTTGAAAGTTGGCTGACGGGAGAAAATGGAGAACGCAGTCGGGCACGTATCGGTGAACGGGTTTACACCCCGTTTGAAAGTTTCAATCATCAGATTGATAACGAAAATGAACACTCAATGCGCTATTACCGTCTGCGAGTGAAAGAGTCACCTTTCCGCAGAGGATTGGAACATTTCATCTCATTTGTACGTGGCGATGAATCAGACCTGCTCAGGCTCAAATTAAAAGAAAACGTCTCTATCAGCCTGACGTGTACCAACCGTGAATTGCCGTTACAGCTTCGTGTCGGCGACATTAATTACCCCTCTATCGGCAGCCCGTCATTTGCGACATTCCGCAATATCACGCGTCCGTCAGTACCGCTTTATCCGTTGCTGGATGGTGGTCTGCACTGGTCGTTGCTGTCAAATATGTCGCTGAACTACATGTCATTGCTGGATAAGAATGCGCTGAAACAGGTTCTGCGTACTTACGATTTCCCAAGTATTCACAACCGACAGTCCAAACGATCATCACAGAAACGGCTTGATGCCATTGAAAAGATTGAGACAGAGCCAACAGATCGCCTGTTCCGCGGCCATCCTGTGCGTGGATTGCGTTCTACTTTGTATATCCGGCAACAGGCATTCAGTTCGGAAGGTGAGCTGTATCTGTTCAGTACGATTCTGTCACGGTTTTTCTCACTGTATGCCAGCGTCAACGCTTTTCATATGTTGAAGGTAATCAATTTAGATAATCAGGAATGTTATGAATGGCCGGTACAGATAGGTCAACACTCGTTGATGTAATCACTGAGCAAGATCCTGCCACACCACTGGCATTGGACATCTCACGATACAACTTTTATCAACTGGTCGAATTGCTCAATCAGTTGGCGGTAGCGTGGGAAAAAACCGGGGAGACGGATCGGCCTGATCGTGAATCTGTCCGTTTTAAATCCAATGCCAGTCTGGCATTTCCTACTCGTGATGTGATTGCACTGAAGCAATCCAGGCAAGGGTATTTTGAGCTGGAAGTCTCTTTCATGGGGCTACATGGCAGCCAATCTCCTATGCCGGGTTATTACCTGGATTCACTGGCGTGGGAAGACGCACAGGGCGAAAACCGACTGACGGATTTCCTCAATCTGTTTAATCACCGCTTAATCACGCTCTTGCACCAGATTTGGCGGAAATACCGCTATTACATCTGCTTTAAGCAAGGCGGGGAAGATAGCTTCTCTCAGCGCATGTTCTCGCTGGTGGGATTGGGAAGTGATGTCAACCGCCGGATGCTGAACATCAACCACAGCAAAATGCTGGCGTATGCCGGGTTGTTGGCAAGCCCCGGTCGTTCACCGGAAGTGATATGCAGCCTGGTTTCCCACTGTTTTGATTTGCAGGATGTCACTTTGCACGGCTGGCAATTCAGAAAAGTCATCATCCCCGTTGATCAACAGAATCGACTGGGTGGCACGAATAAAGGGCAAAAGATTGGTGATACCGAACTGTCCGTATTGGGGCAGAACTTCACCATCGGATCATGGATCGGGGATTACAGCGGAAAGTTTCTGCTCAGTATCAACAATCTGGCCCGTGATCGGTTCCTGTCATTTCTGCCGGACGGGAAGAACTATCTCCCGTTAGTGATGTTTATCTCTTTCGTCATGCGCAGCCAGTTTGCCTGGGAATTGCGTCTTGGCCTGGCGGAAAATCAGGTTAGTGGCATGGTGTTGGGGGCGAAGCAGAATAACCATCTGGGGTGGACCAGCTTTCTTGGTGAGCCAGAAAAGAAACCCTCTGTCACAATTTCAGTTATGGAATAACGACTATGGAAAAATATCAACCAACGCTTTCATTGCGGGTGCTCAACAGTGAGCAACTAGAGAGTGGTCGAGCCGCCAGTTACCAGTTTTCGACACAGGGCGGTACGGTCGGCAGCAGTGAAAGTCACTTGTGGTCTGTTCAGGACAGCCAGGGCAATATCCAGCCGTCACAATTCTCCATTCAATGGCGTGATGGTTCATTCTGCCTGCAAGTGCTTGCTGAGCCGGTACAGATAAATAATGCCCCATTAACACCGCAATCCGGTCTGATCCGTTTGCAACAGGGAGATCAGATTAAAGCGGGTAACTTGTCCATCAAGATCCACATCAGTTTTTCTGAATCAGATCAGGTTGATCCTTCGACAGTATCACCGGAGGCGCTGGTTTCCAGTTACAGAAATCCGCTGGATGCCATGATGGAAGGTGTATCGCTGCAAAAATCCGCGTTTGCCAGAGATGACAGTATTGCGCCAACCGTCATGCACCGTTTCAGCGATGATCCTCTCAGAGTACTTGATAGTGAGAGTCTGACTACGTTGCAACCACAGGTTGAAGCCGATGATACGGAGCAGCTTTTGCCGCCGGATCATTATCAATCCCCCCCATTTGCTAACCCTATTTCTGATAACCGAGGCAGTGTTATGGATCAGGAGTTTCTTGACTTACCGGATATCGCTTCCGAGCGGCAGTACGAAGATATGGATGTTGATCATGTCGCCATTACCCCTTTGATGCGTGGGCTGGATACGCAGTTGCCTCTGCATGACACACAGCAGGCCAACGATTTTCTGCAAGAGATGGGTAAGACCATGAAAGCGGCAATCGAAGGGCTATTAGCGCTCCAGCGTGAACAGCACGGATTACGTGATAAACAGCTTCGTCCTATTGAGGATAACCCACTACGTCTGAATATGGATTACGACACCACCATGCAGGTGATGTTTTCCGAGCAGAAAAGTCCGGTACACCTGTCAGCACCCGCTGCTGTAGCAGAAAGCTTGCATAATCTGCAACTGCATTATCAGGCCAACCGGACAGCGATTTCCGCGGCGTTGGATACCATGCTGGAAGCCTTTTCCCCTGAACAATTACTCCGCAGATTTTCACATTATCGCCGTAGTAATGAGGTCAGGAACAAAGATGCGTCCTGGGCGTGGGAAATGTACACCAACTATTACCGCGAATTAGCTTCCAGCCGCCAGCAGGGGTTTGAAAAGTTATTCCGCGAGGTGTACGAGCAGGCTTATGACCGCGCACTGCGTCAGGGCTTAGAGGACACCAGTGATGAAACGTTCCGGTAGTCAGCGCATATGGACCACAGGGATCTTATTACTGTCAGTGATGTTACTGAACGGCTGTAGCAGCGCATGGAACGCCACTAAAAAAGTTGGGCAGGTCATTTGGGACCCTTCCACTCCTGTGGGAAGGCCGAGTGAACAAGCCTCAATCGCCAACATCACATTGCTGGCTGAACCCGATATCAACCCCAATGAAAGTGGTGAACCAGCGCCTGTTGAGATGAATCTGGTTTATCTCAGTGAAGATTCGCGTTTTCTGGCTGCCGACTATGACCAGCTTGAAAGTGACAAGCTTGAAAAAGCACTGGGGAAAAACTACATCGATCATCAGGATTACACCCTGTTACCGGGGCAATATAAGCCGCTGGAAACAATCACATTGGAAAAGAAGAACCGTTACATCGGTGTCATCGTTCATTATGCAGGCGTCAATCAGTCTGAATGGAAAAAGATCATCCGGGTAAAAGACATGGGTCGCCATTACAACATTTTGGTGCATGTCAGAAATAACGACGTCGAACTTAGAAAAGAGGAGGAAGAGTAATCATGCCAGGAAAAAATCGGGTGATTTGGCACGAAGGATTATTCATTAAGCCACAACATTTCCAACAACAACAAAAACACAATGATTATCTGGCTCATAGTCTTGTCTCCGTGTTAACAGCGTACGGTCATGGTTTCAGCTCCGTGAGTATCAATGATGATTTGCTCAAACTAGGACGCATCGGTATCACCGAAGCCAGCGGTATCATGCCGGACGGTACGGTATTTTCAGCACCGAGTCAGGATCTGCTGCCAAAACCGCTGGATATTGAAAATATCAATGATCTGAAAAGTAAAGACGTCTATCTGGCATTACCGATGTCCAGCGATACCATTCGTGAAGTGGCTGATCGGGATGCTGAGATTCAAAGCGCGGTACGTTATCGCGAATTGCCGAGCGATATTCGTGACCTGCATACTAAAGGCGGTGATTCCTCCATTCTTAATCTTGCTCAATTGACTCCGGTATTGATGCAGGGTTCTGAAGATATGAGTGCCTACACTGCCATTCCGCTGTGCCGCATTAAAGAAAAGCAGAAAGATGGCACAATCGTTTTGGATAACGAATTTATCCCAACCTGCCTGTCCATTTTTGTCGCTGATAAACTAAAGCGCTTCATGGTGGAAATTGACGGGTTACTGACAGAACGTTCAAGAACATTGGCGAAACGCATCGGTTCTCCAGGTCAGCAGGGGGTTGCAGATGTGGCAGAATTCATGATGCTTCAACTGTTGAACCGCGTTCAACCTTTGTTCAATCATTATGCTAAACAAACCGTCCTGCACCCGTTGCATCTGTATACCCAATTGATCCAAACCTGTGGTGAACTGAGAACCTTCACGGACGCAAGCCGTCTGCCGGGAAATATTCTGGCCTATGACCACAATAATCTGACAGATACTTTCCAGGACGCCATGCACGCCATCCGCGATGCACTGAACGTTGTTCTGACACCACGTGCAACATCAATTGCCCTGAAACAGAACGAAGGGGGCATTCGTGTCGCAACACTCCACGACAACGACTTGTTGCGCAAAGCCGAATTTGTTCTGGCTATCAGTGCCAGCACACCACAGGAACAGTTGCGTCGTCAGTTCGTACAGCAAACCAAAGTCACGTCTATGGAACGTATCCGTGATCTGGTCAGCGTCCAGTTGCCCGGCGTACCACTGATTGCGTTGTCCGCAGCACCTCGTCAGTTGCCATATCACTCTGGATATACCTATTTCCGTCTGGATCAGAAGAGTCCGGCATGGAAAGAGATCCAACAGGGCAATTCCATCGCGTTCCACGTATCAGGGGATTTCCCTGACTTAGATATGCAGCTCTGGGCTATCAGGGGCGGTAAGGATTAGTTATGAGGATTAGTCATGAGTGATATCAATGTTGACAGTCCGTCACTGGAAAAATTTGAAAAACAGGCTGAAACGCTGAGAACGTTTCAGCGCCAGTACCAGCTACCGTTACGTGGTGAAAGCCTTAACCCGATGATCGACGCAGCCACGCCTTTACTGGGGATGGTACTGCGTTTGCAGGACATGAGTGATCAGGCACTGCCAGATAAGCTTTACCAACAGGTTGTTACTGACATTCGCGCTATTGAGCAGCTTCTGCAAACTAAAGGTTATGAACCCGGTGCGATTGTTTCATTCCGTTACGTACTGTGTACCTTCATTGATGAAACCGCATTGGGGCACGGTTGGAACAGCCAGAATGGATGGTTGAAGCAATCACTGTTGGTGCACTTCCACAATGAAACTTGGGGCGGTGAGAAAGTCTTTGTGTTGCTCGAACGCCTGATGGGAGAGGCTCAGCGCTACCAGCATCTGCTGGAGTTCATTTACCTCTGCCTCTGTCTTGGTTATCGCGGACGTTACAAAGTCAGTACCCAGAAAAATGATGACTTTGATCGCTTGTTCCGCCGCTTGCAGCAACAGCTTCACTCACTGCGTGGAGAAGTACCGCCGACTACGCTGTATGTCAATATCAACGAGCAAGATGCACGCTATCGCCTGAGCAGGCGTTTGAAAATCAAACACCTGCTTGTGATAAGCGTCGGTCTGCTGATTGCGATTTATAGTTTTTATGCCATCCGCCTCGGTGATCAGACTCAAGACATATTAAAGCAGCTAAATAACTTATTAAGATAGGATGTCGCCATGATTCAGATTGATCTGCCCACTCTTGTAAACCGTTTAAATCCGATGACCCGTCATGCACTGGAAGCGGCGGCAGCATCCTGCGTCAGTCAGCAGCAACCTGAGATCACGGTTGCTCAGCTACTGCTTCAAATGATCGATACACCACTCAGTGATGTGCGTTTGATCCTTAATAAAGCAGACATCGATAAAGATCTGCTGAAAGAGCAACTCGATCAGGTGGTCACACATCATCAGGCGATTGTACAAACTTATCCGAACTTTTCTCCAATGCTGGTGGAATGGTTACAGGATAGCTGGCTGCTGGCTTCTACTGAGATGCAGCATACCGAACTGCGCAGTGGCGTAATGCTGATTGCCCTGTTGTTTAGCCCTCTGCGCTATCTGGCTCCGCAGTCTGCGCGTCTGCTGGCGGGCATTAACCGTGAACTGCTGCGCCAGAACTTTACTGAATGGACAAATGGTTCTGCCGAACAGCCTTTCAGTGTCAGCGATAAAGAGGGGCAAGGTGTACACCCGGCAAACAGTGACAGCCTGTTGGCGCGTTTTACCCAGAACATGACTGAGCAGGCGCGTCAGGGCAAACTCGATCCGGTACTGTGCCGTGATAATGAAATTGACCTGATGATCGACATTCTTTGCCGCCGCCGTAAAAACAATCCCATCGTTGTGGGTGAGGCGGGTGTAGGTAAAAGTGCCCTGATTGAAGGTTTGGCGCTGCGGATTATCAATGATCGTGTACCGGATAAACTGCGCAACAGCGAATTGCTGACTCTGGATCTCGGTGCGTTGCAGGCAGGGGCCGCAGTCAAAGGTGAGTTTGAAAAACGTTTCAAAGGCATCATGACTGAAATCCATCAATCATCTGTACCGATCATCCTGTTTATCGATGAAGCCCATACCTTGATTGGGGCAGGTAATCAGGCCGGCGGGCTGGATATCTCCAACCTACTGAAACCTGCACTGGCGCGTGGTGAACTGAAAACCATTGCTGCAACGACATGGGGCGAGTACAAAAAATACTTTGAGAAAGATGCGGCATTGTCTCGTCGTTTTCAGTTGGTGAAAGTCTCTGAGCCTAGTGCAGCAGAAGCAACCATCATTATGCGTGGCCTGAGAGCCATCTACGAGCAGGCACATGGTGTTCTGATCGACGATGAAGCACTGAAAGCATCAGCCATATTAAGTGACCGTTATCTCTCTGGTCGTCAATTGCCAGATAAAGCGATTGATGTTCTGGATACCGCTTGCGCCCGCGTAGCGATTAACCTGACATCGCCACCGCGTCAGATTTCTTCCCTGACGACCGAACTTCATCAAATGCAGATGGAAATCGATGTGCTGGAAAGAGAACAACGGATGGGGCTGAACGAACATGCAGAAAGACTGGAAGAGCTGCAAAACCAGCAACAAGAGATCCAGGAACAACTGACCACACTGGAAAGCCATTGGCAGCAACAGCAAGAACTGGTGAAGCAGATCATCGAATTGCGCCGCCAACTGTTATCTGGTGATGAAGCAGAAAAACCTGCGACAGAACCCGCCGATGAACCAGCTTTGATCGAAAAACTGGCTCAACTCAACGCACAATTGGCTGAACTTCAGCAGCAACAAACACTGGTTTCTCCGCATGTGGACAAAACCCAGATTGCCGCTGTTATCGCGGAATGGACAGGGGTTCCGTTGAACCGTCTGTCACAGAGCGAATTATCAATTGTGACTGAATTACCTATCCATTTGGGCCAAAGCATCAAAGGGCAGGAGATTGCTATTCAATACCTGCATAAACACCTGTTGACCGCGCGTGCTGATCTGCGTCGTCCGGGGCGTCCTCTGGGAGCATTCCTGTTGGTAGGGCCAAGTGGTGTCGGCAAAACCGAAACAGTATTGCAACTTGCCGAACTGATGTTTGGTGGCCGTCAGTACCTCACGACAATCAATATGTCTGAGTTTCAGGAGAAACACACGGTTTCACGTCTGATCGGTTCTCCTCCGGGTTATGTGGGATACGGAGAAGGCGGCGTGTTGACCGAAGCTATCCGTCAGAAACCTTATTCCGTTGTCTTGTTGGATGAAGTGGAAAAAGCTCACCCTGATGTCTTGAATCTGTTCTATCAGGCATTCGATAAAGGTGAACTGGCAGATGGTGAAGGCCGTATCATCGACTGTAAAAACGTTGTGTTCTTCCTGACCTCCAATCTGGGTTACCAAACCATTGTTGATTACGCCGAGCAACCAGAGCAGATCAATGATCAGCTTTACCCGGAACTGGCGGCATTCTTCAAACCTGCCCTGCTGGCTCGTATGGAAGTGATCCCTTACTTGCCGCTTGGCCATGAAACGCTGAAGACTATCATTCGGGCCAAGTTGGACAGACTGGACAACCTGTTGTCACAGCGCTTCAACGCGGAAGTCACCATCAGCGATGATGTGGCAGAAGAGATCCTGCAACGCGCTACCCGTGCGGAAAACGGTGCCCGTATGCTGGAATCCATCATTGATGGCGCACTGTTGCCACCGGTTTCACTATTGCTATTGCAGAAAATGGCAACAGGCACCCCAATCAGTGCCATTCGGTTAACCGTGGCAGAGCATGAGTTCCACGCAGAGGTTGAGGAGGCAGAATAATGAAACAGAGGCTGAAAAGCGCGTTAGCGTTATTGGAACATAACACCATTGAACAACTGGTTGACCATTTTTTGCTGGTGAGCCAAAGCTCGCGTTTTGATGCCCTTTTGGTTTTCCTGCTTAACATCAATGAAAACAGGCTGGAATGCTGTAATTTGCCAAACATCAATCTGCCAAACATTAGTCTGCCAGATCTGAACTTACCAGAACATCAGCAAACCAACTCTCGCAAGCTGCATGTGGATATTGATGATGTTAATAACCCATTGATACAAGTGTTGCGTAAGGGAACCCCAACGTTATGGGATTCCCTTAACCACGGGGCACGTATTGACGATATTCACTTCCGCACATTCATTGCAGAGCTGCCGCATAACTGCGGGTTGTATGGTATTCCTCTGTTTGACCACAACGAACAAGCTTGCGGTGTGATTGCCATTTTTGCCGAAAATGTCAGCCATTTTACCAACAATGAAAACATGTTCGGCATCTATTGCCATGTTATGCAGCACCGTCTGAAAAAGTTGCAGGAGCTTGAACAACTGCGTGGGCAGTTACGCCAGATCCGTCAGGTATTTCAGGTCCAGCGCCAAAAAGAAAAACAATTGGATGAACTGCTTGCCTCCCTGAGTGAATCGAAAAACTCAAGGGCAGGCAGTATCTCCGTGGATTACAGTCACATCGATAATCTGCCAAAGGCCATAGAAGAATTTGAAAGTGCCGTGTTGGTTCAACGTCAGCGTCAGTACGGCAATGACACCAGACTGATTGCTCAAAGTCTGGGCATTGCTCAGCGCACGTTGGTTTACAAACTGGCAAAATACGGGTGTAGATTATGAATATTGTTTTAATTATCAGTTCATTACTTGCGTCATTGGCAGGCGATCCCAAACTTGCGGAAATGGCAGGGGAAAAAGAAATCGCAGAGTCCAAGCCACAGGAAGTGGTTGTACAAGAAGTGGTTGTACAACAGGAAAAACAATTAGATGCACTGCAACAATGCCGTTTCGAGCCATCTCCTCTTATCCGGCTGGCATGTTATGACAAGGAGTTGGATAACCTTAAGGTCAATGCCTTGCCAGTGACACTGGAAAACATGGGACCTTTGTGGCGGCAGGCGATGGAGCAGGAAATGCAACGTACCGATTATTCCACTGGTTTCATCGTCACGCAGGGGGAAAACGGTACAACCCGGATAGTCCTGACTACCCCTGCAATCGGGGTTCCGCCACCGCGTCCTGTCTTGATGTTGAGCTGTATTGATCGCATCACCCGTTTGCAGGTAGCTCTGCCTAAACCGGCAGAGTCGGGGGAGGTCACTATCATGACAAACAAAACCCAGTTTAAAACCGAATGGTTCCTGCGGGAACGTGGTTACTTATGGGAATCCAGCCGTGGCTTGCCGGGGATTGATGAAATCAAACGCTTAATGGGCAGCGACCAGATGACTATCACACCAAATCAAGGTAGCCAGATAACCTTTAACATTTCTCAGTTGGAGCAGGCCGCGAAACCATTGCGCGAAGCCTGTCGTTGGTAATCGACATGGATATCAGAACACAATTCGACTGGTTCGGCTCCCTGCTGGCCCCACTGTCCGACGAACAAATTGGCAAAGCTCTGGATGACAATGAGCCCGCATGGGAATTTATTGATGGTGAAATGATTAAATTCGGCTCGCTATCGCATGGCTCGCTGGATATTGGAGAAATCCAGCGACAGGCTCTGCAACTTTTCAGCGAAACCAGCAAAGATTTTCGGTTGATGGTGCACTTGCTGCGAACGCTGCAACACGCAGGGCATCCTGCTGAATTGCTCTTGGCGATGGAGCTGCTGACTGAATACGTGAAAAACTACTGGGAAAAAGCATGGCCAAGCAAGCCGTTGTTAAAGCGCCGTCTTGCACAGCAGGTGATCAAACGATTTGATTCTGCTCAGACAGTCTTTACAGAGCAATCCAGCAAAAATCAACGGAATGATGCTCAAGGAGTATTAGCTCATCTTGCACAGTGCTGGCACGCCAGTGAACCTGATCTGGCAAAAGAAATTGATCAACTGCGTACCCGTTATAACCGTCAGCCAGAAACAGGCACAGCACCATTACAGCCTGTTTCTGCGGTATCAACGGCACCCAAAGCGGAGACTGGAGCACATTCATATCAGACAGGTTCACATCAGACAGATTCACATCCGGTAAATGAAATTGCACCGATGCCGGAAGTGGACGTCAATAGCTCCAGCGAAAAAGCGTGGAAGCAGACTCTGATGACGGTTTCTGATTTGCTTTGTGAACGATATCCAGAATCACCTATCGGTTATTGTCTGCGCCGACATGCCGTCTGGCATACCATCACGACGGCACCCATGGCGAATACCACGGGCAAAACACCGTTGGCACCAACTTCTGCTGATCGCACTGCTGATTATTTGTCAAGGTTGCCAACAGCGGATAACAAGCTGCTGACTCAGATTGAGCAGAGCCTGACGCTTGCACCTTACTGGCTGGATGGGCACGCCATTGCAGCTCAGGCAGCGTTACAACTGGGCTATAAAAATGTTGCACAGGCCATTCGTAACGAACTGAATGCGTTTTTAGAACGGTTACCCATATTAAAAACCTTAAATTTTTCCGATATGAGTCCGTTCATTTCTACAGAGACCCTGAATTGGCTGGCACCTGAACCGACTGCATCAACCGGAGGCGGTTCGATGTCCGCTGATCAGGAGGCTATCTGGCAATGTTTCCAGCAACAAGGGCTGGAAGCCGCCCTAAAGATGCTGGAAGAGCACCAGCAACAACTCACGGAACCCCGTGATCAATTCTATGGTCAGTTGCTCAATGCTCAACTTCTTGAAGAAGCCGGCATGACAGCACTGGCACAGCAACATTACCGGAATTTGTTACACACTGGACAACACATGTTATTGACTCAATGGGAACCCGGCTTGCTAACTTTACTGGCTGAAAAAATCCCTTCGCTTGATAAGGATACTGCTTCAAACAGGAGCGTTAACCCATGAAATGGCCCTCTTTGTCATCAATCTCTCAATTGAAATCGGTTTTGCCGGCGCTAGGGAAATTTAAATCCATGCCACGCCTTAAGGCAACAACAGCACTTATTCTGGCGCTTATTCCCTGTCTGCTTCTGATAGCGGTCTGGTGGTGGGGACCGGAATGGAAAATACGTGAAGATTACCCGCTGGAAAGCCTTGCTGCCCGTTGGTTGGCGACGGCCATTATCATTATGGCTGTGCTAGGTTGGATCGGCATGAAAGCATGGCGTCGCTTGCGTCAGCTTGAAAAACTGAACCTTGACGTTGAACTGAAAGTGGTTGATCCGGTACGTGTAGATATTGAATACCAAGACCGTTACCTTGATCACTGGAAATCTCAGTTACAGCGCCACCTGGATTCTTACAACTACCTGTATGAACGTCCGTGGTACATGGTGATCGGTAGCCAACAGAGCGGTAAAACCTCCCTGATTAAGGAAGGTTACAAACTGTCTGAAATTGCTGCACCAGAATATCTGCGTCAGGACGGGGAAATCCCTCTGTTGCTGCGTTGCTGGTTGGGGGAAAAAGCCGTCATCATTGACCCCAGAGGCCGTCTGATTGACCAGCCTATTCCGCTGAACAGTGACAAACCGCAGATCAACAGTCGCTTGTGGGAAGCCCTGCTGAACTGGTTATCGGAAAACCGCCAGCGTCAGCCGCTTAACGGGATTATTCTGACCGTAGATACCTTGCGTTTACTGACGGATAACCGCGAACAACGGGATCGTTACGTACGGGAAATCCACCAACGTTTGCAAGAAATCCGTCTGACTTTCCACAGTCAGTTGCCGCTCTATCTGGTAATGACCAAGATTGACCTGTTGCACGGCTTTGAGGCAATGTACCAGTCACTGGATCGCAAACAGCGTGATCAGATCCTCGGTGTGACTTTCAGTCTCAACAATCACCTTAGCAGCCGTGATGAAAAAGCATGGCGCAGTGAGCTGGAACAATTCTGGCAACAGTGGATGAACAACCTGAACGGTGCAATGCCGGACATGATGCTGAACAGTGTTGATGCCAACCAGCGCAGCGCATTGTTCAGTTTCACCCGTCAGATTCAGGGCCTGCACAGTTATATCGTGCAGATGCTGGAAGACATCCTGTACAACGACGAAAACCATCGTCCGAAGCTGCGCGGAGTTTACCTGACTTCCGCCCATCAGGTGGGACAGATGGACGATATATTTACTCAATCGGCCTCGGCGCAGTATCACCTCGGTACGCAGGCGTTTCCGACATGGCCGACGGGTGACACTTTGCCATACTTCACTCAATCCCTGTTTGAAGACGTATTGCTGGCAGAACCGAATCTGGCGGCAGAAAACCGTATCTGGCTGAGTCGCAATCGCCGCCAGTTGTACACCTTCTCCACGGTTAGTGCACTGGTCATACTGACAATGTGGGGGGGCTGGCATTACTTCTACCAGAAAAACTATCGGGCCGGGGAAGAGGTACTGGCAGAGGCGAAAAAATTCCTCTCTGTACCTGCTCCGAAAGGCGATGACAACTACGGTAGTCTCCAACTGCCATTGCTGAACCCGATCCGTGACGCAACACTGGCTTACGGCAACTATTATGAGAACAAATCTTTCCTGACGGATATGGGGTTGTATCAGGGCAGCCGTGTAGGGAAGAAAGTGGAAAACACGTATCTGAATCTGCTGGAGCAGCATTTCCTGCCATCCCTGATGCGTGTTCTGTTGGATGACCTGAATAAGGCACCGACAGGCAGTGAGGAAAAACTCGAAATTCTGCGTGTCATGCGCATGATGGAAGATGAGAGTAAACGTAATAAAGGGTTGGTGGCACAGTATATGCGTGAGCGCTGGAGTAAAGCGTTCTATGGCCAGCGTGATGTGCAGGATGCCCTGCTGACCCACCTGAATTACGCGTTGGATCTTTCTAAATGGAAAGAGAAACGTGATGCAGGCGATAGGGAGGCCATTGATAGCTTCGTTCCGTTTGCGAAACCAATCCGACAGGCTCAGCAGGAACTGAGTACGCTCTCCGTCAAACAACGGGTTTATCAGAACCTGCGTATCAAGGCTCAGGATACTCTGTCAGCGCCTATCAATCTGCGTGATCAGATTGGCCCAAGTTTTGACAGCGTGTTTGTCGCCAGTAACGAAAAACGGTTGGTGATACCTCAGTTCCTGACCCGTCATGGCCTTATGGATTACTTCGTCCAGCAGAGTGATAAGTTGGTAGAGCTGACCGAGATGGATAGTTGGGTGCTGAACTTATCGAAGAATAAAGAACAATACAAAGAGTCGGAGCCGTCACAGCGTAAGGACAATTACAGTAAAGCAGATCGAGAAAGGATCGAGAGTGAAATCACTGAACTGTATCTGGCAGATTACACCGCAACATGGCGGGCAGCAATGAACAACCTCGAAGTCCGTGATTTTGAGGATTTGCCACAGGCTATCAGTGCGATTGAACAGGTGATTAGTGGTGAACAGCCGATCAAACGGGCGTTACAAATCCTGAGCGATAACACCAATCCGCCGATGATCGACAGCTCATTGGGCAACACGGAAAGAAATGCGTTGTTGGAGAAGAAGGATTACAGCTTATTGACAGATATCAGCCGTGGTTTTGCACAGGAAACCGGTGTATTGATTGAGCATGGTGATAAGGGCAGTACATTGCAAAGCGTCTACCAGAAATTGATGGCATTGCATCGTTATCTGCTGGCTATCCAGAATTCACCAACTCCCGGTAAAGCGGCACTGCAAGCAGTTCAGATGCGTTTGGATAAGAACAACAGTGATGCGATTTTTGAAGTACAGCAAATGGCGAAAAATCTGCCTGAGCCATTGGATCGTTGGGTTGGGGAGCTAGCTAATCAGGCGTGGCGTGTGGTGATGATGGAGGCGGTACGCTCACTGGAAGTGGAATGGCAAAATACTGTCGTCAAACAGTACAACACCTATCTGGCTGGCCGTTACCCGTTCAATCCAGATGCTAAAGAAGAAGTACCGTTAAGCGAATTTGAGCGCTTCTTCCGGCCAGACGGCACACTGGATACTTTCTACAAGCAGAGCCTGAAACCGTTTGTGGCGAACAACCTCACTACGGGTACGGATGGTCGTGAATTGATCCGCCCTGACGTGTTGAAACAATTGGAGAATGCGAACCGCATTCGCACCACTTTCTTCTCACCACAAAACGGATTGGGAACCCAGTTTGCCATTGAGCCAGTGAATCTGACCGGCAACAAACGCCGAGCTCTGCTGAACCTTGATGGTCAGTTGGTGGATTATACCCACGGCCGCAGTAATGTTGCGCGTCTGATATGGCCGAACACCATGCGTGCGGGTACAGAAAGTAAGCTGACTCTGATGCCGGACAGAAGCAACCAGGCACCGCGTTCTGTCAGCTATGTGGGGCCGTGGGCGCAATTACGGTTGATTAACAGCGGCAAGCTGACCAACGTTCAACCGGGTTCCTTCGACGTACGCTTTAGCGTAGAGGGGGGTGAGGTGACCTACCGCATCTACGTGGATGAATCGGACAATCCGTTTGCCGGTGGGTTGTTCAGCCAGTTCAAACTGCCGGACACCCTCTATTGAGGTGAAAGTGTGGGTCAGTCTTGAAAGCAAAATTCCCCCTGCCTTCGGGCAGGGGTTTTTTAAGGAGAAAAAACAGACATGAGCGGGCACCCTGAAAATCTCATTATCCGGGCGGGTGGCAGTCCACTGAACTTGCCGGAATTCGCGGTTATCCGCGACGAAATCAATAAAACCAGTCATCCGTCACAACCGGAAGTGAACTGGATGCTGGTGGAATCGCTGTCACTGACCTTGTTCAAAACCAATGGCGTCGATTTACAGACGGCAATTTATTACACATTAGCCAGAATGCAGCTAAACGGACTGGCGGGATTCACCGAGGGCTGTGAATTGCTGGCGGGTGTTATCGTCAGTGAATGGGATGCTTTGTGGCCGCCGCAACCGCAGGTACGTACTGATTTGCTGGAATGGTTCCACAACCGTACCGGTAGCATACTGCGTCAACTGGACTTTGCCGCCAGTGACCTGCGGATGATTTATCGTGCCGAGCGTGCACTCCAGCTTATTGTTGACCGATTACAGCAATCCGATCTGAAACGCCTACCGAGGGTGGAGAACTTACTGTGGTTCTTCCAGAACGCGGCGAAAAAACTGGAAAAACCACGCCAGGCCGCGAAACCGGTACAACAACCGGTACAGATGCCACCACTGGTCTACTTGTCTAAATCCGAATCAGAGCCGGAAACATCACCATCTTCTCTACCGACGCATCCTGAAAGTATTCCGACGGATAACCAACAGAGGGTCAAAGTGCAGTTTCCTGAACAACCGCCGCGCGGCCTGACAGCATGGCAGGGCTTTGGGCTTGGGGCATTGTTGGGGATATTGGTACTGATAGGGTGCTGGTTGCTGCTCTACAAACCGTTACAACAGCAACTGAATGCCATTACAGAACAACCCGCAGGCTCACGGTTGGCGTGGCTTTACCAGCCGGCCTTAACAGACTACTCATTCCAACTTGATCGTTTGGCAGAGACATCTCCACTCGCCACATGGGAGGCTGCCCGGACAGTAACAACAACCGCTGAGAAACAGTGGCCCCAATCGGCAGAGCAGGTTAACGCCACCCGTCACTGGCAACAACAAATGACTGCCCGTATCGACAGCGTACCGTTGAAAGGCAGTTGGTACACCACTCGTGATCAACTCCAGCAACTGGCGGACAAAATTCTGTTGCAGGAACGCACCCGTGGCAGTTTTACCCTCTCTTATCTTAAGACTGCTATTTACGACATCCAGCGCAGCCACGGCAGCGAAGTACCGCTGGAAGAGCTGTTGCGCCAGTTGAGCACCCATGCGGAAAAAGGTGAAGCTGTTCCGCCTGTACTGATGAAAGGAATCGATGACCGTTTTAACGCTCTGCTCGGCCGTTATGACCGCCTGCGTCATGCGATTGAACAGCGTGACCGTGCTGCCAAATAAGTCGGTGGCGGATAAACCAGGGAGAATTTTTGGTGCCACCGGTTAGGCCAACTCGGCCAGCATTTATTTGAATATGATGATGCGGGCCGCATGACGGCCAAGCAGTTCCCGCATTCTCAGCTTGATCTCACTGAGCTGGTCTTGCTGACGCGGGTACTGTTGCCGGATAGCGCGGGTGTCATCACTGTCAGGGATGAGCACCAGACAGCCGTCCATAATTTTGACCGTGAGGGTACAGCCCTTATCAAACCCTGCCGCCTTAAGCCACTGGCCTTTAAGGTGTATTGCGGGCGGGGCTGTGGCCTTGTCATTCTGCGGCACGTATCCCACGGTATAATAACGTTCTGTTTTAGCAGCTTTATTTACCTCGCTATTATTGCAAGGATTGCCAAAAAACTGTCCAAATTAACTATCATTATAATGACTAACCTTCAGTTTTTTGGGCCTCAGCTACCCCAGTCTTCGGCTCTTCCGGCAGCGGTCCTGGTCTCATAATCTGATTAAAACTGTTCCTGAGCTGATTCACATCAACAGCCGCTTCACCTTTAGGTTGCACCAGAATAAATGCCGTTTCCTGAGATAACATCTCTTTCAGTTTTTTGTTCAAAACCTGTGGCGTAAGGGAAGACAAAAACATCTGCCGCAATCTGCGATATTGCTCAGGGGCAATATCTATCACATTATTTTGTTGGGAAAGCAGACGCTGGTTAATCAATATATCCGTGTCTGTACGCGCATATGCTGCAAAGAGGTGCTGAAGCTGAAGGCGTTTCTGATTATACAGTTCATCGAATTGTTTTTGTGGCAATCCGTTTTCACGTAATGACACCAGCGCGGAGGCCAGGTAAAGTGTGGATTCCGTCAATTTATCCGATGATGTGTCCAGATTCAGATAGCAATTCGCCCGCTGGTAAACGACCCGACAATCCAGATCTAATTTTGCGTCATTTTGCTTTTCTTTCAGCCACAATTGTAAGTAACGGTAAAAAGCTTCGCGGGCAAGTTCGTTTGACCAATGCTGAAGTAATGCCTGAGAGTTATTAATCGGTTGCCAGTTCAAATCCCAAACTAAAGAAAGCCGATCTTGTTTAGCTTTATCACTTTTCACTCCCAATACTTCTGCTTTTACTGGCAACAGACTGGGAACAACAACAGGTGTCTGACGTTTGCCTTCTAATGATGAAAATATCTGATTAAGCCGTTCTGGCAATACCCGACTATCAACGTTGCCGGCAACATATAATGTCATTGCATCCGGCGTATACCACTGCCGATAGAATTCTTCGACTTTTTTCACATCTACAGATGTTGATACATGCACTCCGGGATCATGACCAAGCAGGGTCGAACCTTGCAGGCGCATACGCCATGCCGGATCCTGGACATCTGCTGGCAAAGTCGATACCAGATGTTCAGACGTTTTCATAGCCTGAGCCAAAGTCTGTGGCGTAAATACTGCCCCTCCCGCAATATCGGATAACCAGATCAGCGCATCCTGTAATAATTCAGGGCGGTTATTGGGTAAGCTCAGGCTATAGAGAGTAAAATCATATGAAACTATGGCAGGGGGAAGGGGGTTTTTGCTATCTACTGCGTTGTACCACAGATTTTCTAATTTTTGTGAAGATAAATCTTTACTGGAAGATAAGACGATCTTGGGAATAAGGTAGGTGTAACCTTGCTGCTGATTTTTCTCTGCCAAAGAGCCCGTTTTCACCATTAAACGCAACTGTATTTTGTCATTGGGACGTTGTGGAGTTTGCAGGATTTGCCAACTGAACCCATTTTCCAGTTTGCCTTGTTGCCAGGCTGGATCAGGCTGTAAGGTTTCCGCCTGAGCAAAGTAAGTCGTAGCCAGAATGGTGCCACCAATAAGATATCCGATTTTCTTGCCTTGCATTCTTACTTACCCCTACCTATTTAGTTTTATCCTTGTTTGAACCAATAAAAGGCCTCTGGATATTATCACCGAAAATTAGACCTTTATTCACCTTATAAGGTTTCATTTTGATGGAGGTTTTTGCTTACTAACTTGACGATTATAACCTTTCATCAACAACCCCAATTCATCATCTTGGTGATTTTTGGGACAAGGCATAGGGGCAGGAACATGCTCTTCATTCAGTTCTCGTGCGATGTCACGCAACGGATGTATGACGATACGATTTACACACCAACTTATCGACACGGTAAGAATAAGTGCAAGCAATAAATAAGTGGTTAACATTAATGCCAGTGTGTTCAAAGCAAATCGGTACACACGGTTGGAATCAACCTGCAAGATAAGATGCCCCTGCGATGCTATGTCTTTTGATGAAATACCATAAACATGTAAAGGAATATTTAACTCAACCGGAATACCAAAAACCCGCTTTGCCAGTTCAGGTATAGGCCGATGAGTCGCGAAGTCCAAACTCATAATCCGGGAGTTATTCTGCGATATCAGTTCAGCTCGCCCTAAGATGCCCGACGTTTTTAACCCAATCAGTAGCGTTTTCGCTTTATTGAGATCAGATCTCAGCAAAGCATCTGTCAAAGGAGCCTGGATCTGAACTGCTGCATTATTGAGCTGGTTAATATAATCATCTTTTCGTTGCTGCAACAAATGCGATAATTGGATAGTAATGAAAATAGCAAGAGTGACCAAAGTGACTCCTGTCACTGCCGCCATTTGTTTAATGGTTAACGAACGTTTGACTCGCAATTTCATTTTATCCAAACCAATACTTGACCAAAGACTGGCTACCACACCTTAATAATGCGACTGAGTATACTTGATTTTTCTTGCTATCGTCTTGTCTTGATAAATGCAAGTGAGATAAATGACTGCAATATAGTATTTGCTTTTTGTGACGTTCATCCCTTTCATCTTCAAGTTACTGCTTTATTAACTATATTCATTCTCCCCGGTCACATAGGTTTTATGACTGTAACCTTATCCTATAACCTTCAGCTTCCGGGGAGTGACTCATTTAACGTTGTACAGTCACTTGAAGTCCATTCGATATGAATCAGATAACGTTATACTACGATCTGACACAATTATGCAGGTGGATTTGTATTTTGCTCAACGGCAAAGCAGGCAACAAGTCGCTCACCATATTGCTTTAGTTTAGGGTGGAATTGAGTGCATGGGCCAAATGCATGACGGCAACGGGCTGCAAAAGCACACCCCGGAGGTGGATTCATCGGGCTTGGCAATTCCCCTGTCAGTTTGATACGTTCACGCCGCAGTGCCGGATTCAATCGCGGCGTTGCAGACAACAATGCCTGCGTATAAGGATGACGTGGGTTATTGAAAATCGCTTCCTTCGCACCTTTTTCAACACAACGTCCCAAATACATAACCATGACTTCATCGGCAATATGTTCAACCACTGAGAGGTCATGGGAAATAAATACATATGACAGCCCCAATTCCTGCTGTAAGTCCATCATCAGGTTCAAAACCTGCGCCCGTACGGAAACGTCCAGAGCAGAAACTGGCTCATCCGCAATCACCACATCAGGATTTAACATCAACCCACGAGCAATCGCAATGCGCTGACGCTGGCCGCCAGAAAACATATGAGGATAACGCTGGTAATGTTCAGGCTTTAATCCCACCTTTTCCATCATTTCCAGAACTTTTCCCTTGCGTTCAGTCGGTGCCAGTGATGTATTGATAAGCAAAGGTTCTTCCAGAATCTGACCCACTTTTTTACGCGGATTCAAGGATGCGTAAGGATTCTGAAATACGATCTGGATTTTCTGGCGTCGGAGTTTTTCTGCTTTTTTATCTGGTGCTGCCTTATCTGGTAATAGTAAGTCTTGCCCCAAATAATAAAGTTCGCCTTCTGTTGGTTTTTCTATCATGGTCAGCAAACGCCCTAAGGTGGATTTCCCACAACCTGATTCTCCAACAACTGCCAGTGTCTTACCTTTCTCCAGTTCAAATGAGACACCATCCAGTGCCTTTACTATCCTCTCCGGTGAAAATATGCCTGTTTTAACCGAATAATATTTTTTCAGTTCAGTGGCTTTTAGCAAAGGAACCGTGTCTTTTTTCTGCCCGTTTTGTTGTTGAATAACTACTTCTTGAGCACTCATACTGTCGGCCTCCCCTCATCATCCAGTGGCATATGACATTTAACCTGACGTTCTCCAACAACTTTCAATTCCGGCTCTACTTGGCAGCAATGCTCATTGACATAAGGGCAGCGAGGATTGAGCAGACATCCTGTCGGACGGTCATATTTACCCGGCACAACGCCCGGCAACGAAGCCAGACGGGATTTATCTACCGCAAATTCTGGCAATGCCCGCAACAATGCCTGTGTATAAGGATGACGTGGTGCTCTGAATATTTCATCCGACTTACCAATTTCCACTATCTGCCCTGCATACATCACAATAATATGCTGAGCAGCTTCCGCAACCAGAGCCAAATCATGGGTGATCAAGACCAGTGCCATGTTTTCCTGCTGCTGTAACTCCAGTAACAATTCGACGATTTGTGCCTGAATAGTCACATCCAATGCTGTTGTCGGTTCATCAGCAATCAACAGCTTCGGACGACAAGCAATCGCCATCGCGATCATCACACGCTGGCTCATTCCACCTGATAATTGATGCGGATATACATCTAAGCGAGAGGCTGGATCAGGAATTCCTACCTGAGTCAGCAGATCAATGGCTCGTTGATAACGGGTTTTCCGGTTTCCTCCCTGATGGACTTTCAGCGCTTCCATGATCTGATATCCCACAGTGTAACAAGGGTTAAGGCTGGTCATTGGGTCCTGAAAAATCATCGAAATTTCTGCACCAACCAATTGGCGGCGCTCTTTTTCGGAAATTTTTGTCAGATCACAGCCATCAAACTCCAACTTCTTTGCCATGACTTTGCCCGGATAATCTATCAACCCCATAATCGCCAGTGAGCTGACAGATTTGCCCGAACCAGACTCCCCAACAATACCGACAACCTGGCCCTGCTCAACGCTGTAGCTGATACGGTCAACGGCGCGGAATGGTGTATCTTCATCACCGAAGTGCACCGATAATTGGTCTATATTTAACAATGCCATTTCATACCCCTACTGCTTGAGCTTAGGATCGAGCGCGTCACGCAACCCATCCCCCATCAGGTTAAATGCCAGTACCGTCAAAAGGATAGCTAACCCAGGGAAAGTCACGACCCACCACGCACTCTGGGCAAACTGCAAGACATCTGACAACATAGTTCCCCACTCTGGTGTTGGTGGCTGTGCCCCCATTCCCAGAAAACCCAGGGCAGCCATGTCGAGAATCGCATTCGAGAACCCTAATGAGGCCTGTACAATCAGGGGAGCAAGGCAGTTTGGCAAAATATTGATGAACATCTGACGCATTGCCCCCGCACCAGCAACCTGAGAAGCGGTCACATAGTCACGATTCACTTCAACTAATACTGCCGCCCTTGTCAGTCGAATATAATGAGGCAGTGCAACAAATGTCAGCGCCAGTGACGCATTGACAATCGATGGGCCGAAGATAGCCACCAATACCAATGCTAATAACAGGCTTGGCAAGGCCAGCATGATATCGACTATTCGCATAATGGCAGTATCAACAATTCCACCAAAATAGCCCGACAGCAATCCCAGAATAATCCCCATCACCAGCGACATTACAACAACCAAACAACCAACCAGTAAGGAGAGACGTGCTCCGTACATCAAGCGAGAAAGGATGTCGCGCCCAACATCGTCAGTACCGAGAATAAACTGCCAACTTCCCCCTTCCTGCCATACCGGCGGGTTCAACAGGGAATCACGGAA